>NZ_JADYXE010000176.1:0-558 GCF_015864465.1 Pseudoalteromonas sp. SWN29 | reverse complement strand
CAAAGCTTTGGCTAAAGTGGAAGAAATTTGGATTAAATCAAGTCACGATGAGTTACCTATTCAAGGATGGATTGCTTACCCACCAGAATTTGACAGCAGCAAAAAATATCCGCTAATACTAGAAATACATGGCGGTCCAGTAGCTAATTACGGTCCACACTTTAGCGCTGAAATTCAGCTGTTTGCAGCCAAAGGAAATGTGGTTTTATACATGAACCCACGTGGCAGTGATTCATACGGTAAAGAGTTTGCACAAACTATTCATCATAATTATCCAAGTAACGATTTTGATGACTTAATGACTGGCGTTGATGCGCTAATAGCGAAAGGCTTTATTGACGAGTCTAAATTGTTTGTAACCGGTGGTTCTGGCGGTGGTGTATTAACAGCTTGGATTGTAGGTCATACCGATCGCTTTGCTGCGGCTGTAGTTGCTAAGCCTGTTATTAATTGGATCAGCTTTGTACTAACTGCCGATTTTTACCCGTTTTTTGCTGATTACTGGTTTCCGGGTAAACCGTGGGATCACATTGAGCATTACATGAAGCGCTCGCCTAT
>NZ_JADYXE010000175.1:0-560 GCF_015864465.1 Pseudoalteromonas sp. SWN29 | reverse complement strand
CCTCTATACATTCGCAGATAGTCATAAATTCCTGGAACAGTAATATAGGCCTAACAAGATTCCCGGGGCATGGGAAATTTGACCCTGGAAAGGTGGGGGTACCCTAGTTTGACTGGAAATGCCCCAACGGATAAAACCCACTGCTTCGTCATGGAATCAGCCGTTCCACGGTCATCCGGGGCTGTTTTGGCCTTCAAAATGCCATTTTTGCCATTTTAGGAAATATTTCCCGTCGGAAACTTTTAATTGAGATCTCCATTTTGCGAGATGCCTTTGGCGTCGTTTTTGCTCGTGATTGGTAGTCTAGTAATATTTGGTTGATGGCTACATTATCCAATGAATTTTGCCGTATTTTAGTTTTATTATTTTTTCGGAGCCGCCGGATGCCCATTTCGAAGCCAAAATAGCGTGCTATAGCACACGAGTTTTCTATCAAAATCATCAAAAGGTGAGTTTCTCCCAAATTCTCCACATATTTTGACCATGATTAACCACACTAATTCCAACCTACGGAGAGTGTAAATCTCCTCCATACGTTCGTAGATAGGCATAGATTTCTG
>NZ_JADYXE010000174.1:0-561 GCF_015864465.1 Pseudoalteromonas sp. SWN29 | reverse complement strand
TTCGATCTTAGCCACTGTAATAAGTCCTTTTATCTTTGCTTAGTAAAGCGCGGGCGCTACTGAGCGACCTGGGTGAGGGTGTACGGAGTCGGCTGCTGAGCAGCGTGAGGGTGCTCAGTACCCGCGTAAACCTTCAGCTTGGACAGCTGAGCGCGACCGAGTGAATTCTTGGGGAGCATTCCGCGGACGGCCTTTTCAACGGCGCGCGTGGGGTGATTCTCCAACAGCTCGGAGTACGTGGTGGCCGTGAGCCCACCCGGGTAACCGGAGTGGCGGTAAGCCTTCTTCTGCGCGAGCTTGGAACCGGTGAGGGCAACCTTCTCAGCGTTGATGATGATGACGAAGTCACCCATGTCCATGTGCGGAGCAAAGGTGGCCTTGTGCTTTCCACGGAGCAAGATGGCTGCGTGGCTGGCGAGACGACCGAGAACGATGTCGGCGGCGTCGATGATGACCCATTCCCGCTTGACGTCTTCGGGCTTGGGCGAATATGTACGCGTCACAATAGTGCTGCTTTCATTGATCGAGTGAGGTGTTCGTGAATCCCGCTCCGATGGTTGT
>NZ_JADYXE010000022.1:0-76178 GCF_015864465.1 Pseudoalteromonas sp. SWN29 | reverse complement strand
AGAGCAGCCAAGTAACCTTGAACCCCTGTTACCTTGGAATATTAAGCAAGGCTAGGTGTCGTTAGCCATACGCTTACTTTAATTAATTAAAAGGAAGTTAAATGAAAAAAATTATTTTAATTGTTCTTATAGGTTTTGTGATTTATAAGCAATTTTTCTCACTAGAAGAAGTCGTTTCTTCTGAAAATAAATTCAAAATAGAGCTCCCCTTCAAGCCAAATATTAAAACTGATGTAAATAATCTGCCGAATATTGGTCGTTTAAAAATAACAAGCTATGAAATGCGTAAAGATGAATTATTTTGTTCTGTAAGTGTGACGGATTATCTCGATAATAATGACCCTATGGGGGAGATAGAAGACACCATTAGGCCTACCAAGCGCCATTTAACTAAAGGTTTTGGTGGGAAAATATCTAGTGAAGATTATATTTTTAGCGGCGCAGTAAAGGGCTATGAAATTAATTTGCTAGCTAAAAATAATAAGTTAGTAAAAAGTCGTACATTTATATATGAAAATCATGTGTACAGCTTGCTATGTTCTTTTTCAAAAGCACAAACAACAGATGTTGATACAATTATGCAATCTTTTAGTTTTATATAAAATGTGCAGCTAACAAAACGCCTGAGGTGGACAGCAAGCACTAAAGCTCACTTTCCACCGCAAATTTTAAAAGCGGTGCTCCTTACTTTTCAATAATGTTAAAGTAAGTTGATTCATTGCGTTCAGTATGTGCTTCCCTCAGGTTGATAGCTGCCGATAATACGCTTCTTCCCAAAATGAATAACGCAAAGGTAACTCTAACTATTCCACAAATGTTTATCTTAAAAAGTAAGTGCAGGAATATCGTCAGTATATCCATTCTTTTTTGCTACTGCGTAAGGTAGCCAATGCAATGCCTACTATTTATATATGCCTAATATAACCATTATTGATTACAAGTTTAAGATTGAATAATAAGCGCAAATACTAGATACTGTTTTTATATACAGTTGTGGCGATATTATGAAAAAAGAATTACCAGCAAAATACTATTTAGCGCATTTTAGAGAGCTTATTGAGTTTGTAACAAGTAAATGTATGCATTTACTTGAGCCTAAACATAGTGAATTTATTAATAAAGTTAACCAGCTTGATGAGCAAAGCCAGTGCATGTTGGCGCGCGTGTACTCGCGCAAGCCTTATTTGGTGCAAGCGCAATCGCTCAATTATGAAGAAATAACCTCGCCGCATCAGGCTATTTATACGCTAAAAAAAGCCGGTATTTTATTTGAGCCAAACGAGCAGCATTACTCGCAGCTTTTGGCTCACTTAACCAAACCTGCTTTGCTTGAGTTGCTAAGTAATTACGACGAGCAAATAAGCTTTAAAAAGAGTGCCGCTAAAGGCGCGCTGGTGGATATTGCCCGTGAGTTTTTTAAAGTATGCCCACAAGAGCTTACGCCACTTTATAGCCAGTATGTAATTAATAACCGTAGTGATTATTACGAGTATTTTGAGTTTTTATTTGCAGGCAAACTAAGCGGTGGTGATGTGAATCATCAAAACCGTTTTGTAATGCGAGATTTAGGTTTAACCGCTACGCGCGAAGGGCACAGAGAGAGTTTGTCGCGCTTTGAAACACTTGATGAAGCGCAATCAAACTATTTATTAAACCGTTACCGGTTAGTATTTAAAAATATAACCGATGAGAGTGATTACGTTACTTTAGCGCCGCAGGTTTTAGTGCAAGCAGCGCACGGTGCCATTGCTATTACGTTAAAAAACAAATTATTAGTAAGGCTTTATCGGCAATTAAAAGGTGTTGATAGCGAACTTGCGTTTAGCTTACTTGAAGGGTGCGTGGATGACAGCGAAGCACAAGAAATTCAAATAAGAGAGCAATTCAGGCTTGGTAATAAAGAGTGGGTAAAAGCACGATTAGAAGCCATTATCGAAAATCCGCTTACTGATGATTTACTGTATTTTGCTGACGACTTTTTAATGCGTAAGTTTAATAAAAAAACACGGTCGCGTTTAAGTGCCATGCTTAGCGATACCCAGTGCGTGCTAGAAATAGATGAACTGTACCGAGGTGAAGTAGAGCAGGGCGTAAACGATTATTATACTCGCCAAGGTATGGCTGTATTTAATACCGAAAACACGGTTTGGCAAAGTTTGTTTGGTTTAGTATTTTGGCACGAGTTATTTGTAGAGTCGCCTTACCCGCCATGCAATGAGTTTGATATTTATCCGCAAGTATTAAGGCTTGGTAATTTTTATGAAGCGCAGCAAACACAAATAAATGAGCGTTTAGCGCAGTGCCAAACGTCGCAAGCATTACTTAATTTAGTGTGTAAAAATGCAGCGCAATACTTTGAGCAACCTAATGGTTTATTTAGATGGCATAAAGAGCTACTACAACCGTTAGAAGCACTTATTTTAAATAGCCCGCATGAGGCATTAATTACCCATTTAACCAATATGAGTAAACATTATTTACAACTAAAAGACGGCTACCCCGACTTAATGGTAATTAATAATGGCCAAGTACATTTTGAAGAAGTAAAAGCGCCGGGCGACAAACTTAGGCGCAACCAATTAACCACCATTGATAACTTAAAAAATGTGGGCTTTGAGGTACACATTGCCGCTGTTAAATGGTTTGTAGATCCAAACCGTATTTACAGTGTGGTCGATATAGAAACCACGGGCGGCTTAAAAGGCGGTAACCGCATTACCGAAATTGGCCTTGTAAAAGTACAGCACGGTAAAGTGATAGACACCTGGACGACACTTGTAAATCCACAGCGGCATATACCCGGATTTATAACGTCATTAACCGGTATTAGCGACAGCATGGTGCGTAACGCCCCTGTATTTTCCGAAATAGCACAGCCATTGTTAGATAAACTCGCAGGCAGTATTTTTGTAGCCCATAACGTTAATTTTGACTACGGCTTTATTAAAAAAGAATGCGAGATGGCAGGGCACTTTTTTAAAATGCCAAAAATGTGCACCGTGGTTGAGTCGCGCAAAACGTTTAAAGGCTTAAAGTCGTATTCGCTGGGCAATCTTTCATCGCACTTTAATTTAAATTTAACCAGCCATCACCGCGCCCTTGCCGATGCAACGGCTACTGCCGAGCTGCTATTACTTATTCAGCAATCCCAAAGTAGTGAATAGGTCCTCAGGTTAACTAAAAGCCACTAACTAGTTATGCTATGAATAGTCAGCACTTAATTGAAAATTAATTATGTGCTGACACTTAAAATTGGTCTTTAATATCATTTAGACTTCGGAGTCTAAATTGTGTGCTCTGTTTATATTCCCCCTCCTTTCTTTGTTTAAATCCTCTATATTAAACTGATCAAACCAGTAACTTTAAATCAGCTGTAAAAATTAAATTTGTTTATTATTAGTTGCTTGAATGAGTTTTATGTTTTTATTTTTATAGCGCGTGTTAGTTACGTGTAAAAGTTGCATTAATCGCTGTTGCATTCGAATGCAAAAAGCGGTAGTTTTTATGAGTCGAAAAAATAGTCATTTAAATATCGCGTTTTTAATAATTATAAATAATAAGAATGTGATGGTGGGGCATAGCGCCCACAGATGCTTAATAAAATTCATTTCAACAGGTGGAGAATTTATCTCATGACGACGAATATTTTACGTAAAACACTTATTTTTGCTGCTGTAAATACGGCGTTATTAGGCTCAGCATCTGTATTTTCACAAGAAGCAAAGTTAAACCCTAACAAAGAGTTGGAGGTTATTTCTGTTACCTCTACTAAGCGGGTTAAAAGTATTCAGTCGGTGCCTTTGGCAGTTACTGCGGTATCGGCTAAAGATTTACTAGAAAATGGCATAACTGATATTTTAAGCCTTGATAGCCTAGCGCCAGGTTTAAAGTCGGGTGTGTCTGGCAGTGATGCTCGCCCTGCCATGCGCGGTGCCAGAACAGAGCAAGTAGAAGCTAACGATGTTGCGATTGCGTTTTATTCTAATGGCGTTTATCGCCCTCGTCATGGGCAAGCACTTGCTGGTTTTGTAGATTTAGAGCGTGTAGAAGTACTTCGCGGGCCTCAAGGTACGTTGTTTGGTCGTAACTCATTTGGTGGAGCTATTGATGTAATAGCTAAAAAGCCAGAGCTTGATATTACCGAAGGCGGTATGGCTACAACATTTGGTAATTATGGTCATTTACGTGGTGAAGGCTTTTTTAATGCCGCTTTAACCGATGATACCGCAGTACGCTTTACCGGGGTGCGAGAAATACGCGACCCATACGTAGAGAATTCGTTTAATGAATCAGCAGGCTTAAAAGATGCTGATATGTATTTTTTGCGTGGCCAAATATTTACTGAGTTTAACGATGATGTAAATTTAAATGTAAAAGTAGAAACATGGCAGGACGAATCAAATGGCGGCGGTGCATTTGGCTATCATATTTTAGGTGTACCTATAAACCCAGCGACAGGTAAAACAAGCTTGTCGGCACCATTAACTGAGCGAATTGGCCGCGATGATGTGTGTGGCAGCAATTGTGGTCGCTTTGGTGCAGGCTTAGATAATGCAGCAACATCAGGGCTTGATACTGCACAAGGTGTGTCGTCAGACCCATTTACTCAGCAGTTTGATTACCAACCATCACGCGATGTAAGCGATGTAAGTATTAGCGCCGAGTTAAACTGGTCGCTAGAGTCGGTTGATTTAAAAATAATTGCAGCCTCAATGGATTACGAAGAAACACGCCTTACCGATGGTGATTTTTCGACTTATGCAGCCACCGTAGATGGTAACGCAATTGAATCTAAAACTAACTCGTTAGAAGTACAAGTTAGCTCTACATACGAAAGTGATTTTGAGTGGGTGGCTGGTATTTACTTATTTTCAGAGGATCTAGATAACGCTTTTTTAAATGCGAGCTACGGAGCCGTGGTTGATAATGTACCCGATACAACGCAGCCTCAAGCGCTTCAATATGCACCTTGGTTAAACCAAATTCAGTTAGAAACGCGATCAGCGGCGGCTTACTTTCAAGGTAACTACGCATTTAATGATGATACACGCGGTATAGCCGGCATAAGGTATACAAATGATAGCCGTGAGTGGGATATTTACGGTCAAAATACTAATGATTTAAGCACGCTAGATTTTTCAGAATTAGAAGTTAAAGACGCAGATGGCGATTGGAGTAAAGTCACGTGGAAGTTAGGCGTAGAGCATGACTTAACAAATTCTCAATTGCTTTATGCTACGGTTTCTACAGGCTTTTTAGCGGGTAATGCACAGGGCGCTTTTAATGGCGAAAATAGCTACGACGAGCAAACAGTAACGGCTTACGAAGTAGGCTTTAAAAGCATGCTGCTTGATAATTCATTAAGATTTAACGCCTCTTTATATTACAACCAATACGAGGACTTACTTTCTACGCGTTTTCAAAATGTAGGCGGTACGGCGGTATCGTTTTTTGGTAATGCGGGCGAAATTGATGCTGCTGGTCTTGAGCTTGAAATTGATTGGCAGGCAAGTGATGCATTGCGCCTAGGTGCACGTGCCGCGTTTACAGATTCTACTTATGGCGACTTTGTTACGCCAAATGTGTTTGAAGAAGGCGGAGAGACCATTAATGGCGTAGATAACTTACTGCAACTTGACGGTAACGAAGTGCAGTTAAGCCCAAAATATAACATTACTCTATTGGCGAGTTACGAGTTTGATTTAGGTGATAAAGGCCGCATTGTGCCTGCTACCAGTATTCAGTTATCGGATTCGTATACGACCAACGATCTCCCTTTTTCGTTTGGTACGCAAGATAGCTATCAAAAATACGATGCCAGCATTGCATGGTATTCGGCCGATAATGAGTGGGCCATACGCGCATATGTTCAAAATGCAGGTGATGAGCTTATTTTGCTTAGAACGGTTCGCTTTGGCGGTAACGTAGCGGCTGCTGACTATGCTAATCCTCGCACTTATGGTGTAAGAATAGGTTACAACTTTTAAGCCTGTTATCGCTTTTAACTGCTTCATACTCAGCTAGGGTTTAGCTGAAGTTAAGTTATTAATAAAATTGGATATTATTTAAAAGGCCAGCAATATTGTATTGCTGGCCTTTTTATTTTTTAGATTTCGAAATCATGATTATCTTAATTTTAAGCTGTTGTTATTTATTGTTTTTAATAATTAAGGTTAATTATTGGTCAGAAAGTTGTTGATCTTTTTGACTTCGAAGTCTATTTTGTATCAATGCATTTTCAATTGATACAATTTGTTTACTGTAATAATTGAAAATGTAGAGTTGGGGAGAAGTAGACACGTTTTAAACTCGGGAGAATAATTATAATGAAAGCTAAATTTACACGGACTCTCGTTCATTTTGCTGTAACAACTGCTATTGCAGCAACCACAATGAATGCTCACAGCGCCGAAGAAGCAACATCAACAAAAACTCAGCAGCAAATTAAAGAACCAGCGATTGAACGCATAGCCGTTACTGCAAACCGTCGCTCACAAGATCTACAGGAAGTATCATCATCAATCACTGCTCTCGGGGAGGCTGATATTGCCCGTGCCGGTATTATTGATGTTACGGGTCTTGAGCAGGTTGTACCGGGTTTACGTATGGGATCATCTGGTGGTGAGGTTCGTCCTGCCATGCGCGGCGCACGTACTAATGAGGTGGGTGTAGCAGGCACCGGTATTGCCGAGCAAATTGTAGGCATATTTCAAGATGGCATTTACGTACCTACTACCTCATCTGGTTTAGGAGCATTGGTGGATGTGCAGCGCATAGAAGTGCTGCGTGGCCCACAAGGTACTCTATACGGGCGTAACACCTTTGCTGGCAGTATTAATATAATTACTAATCAACCTGTTTTTGACGATTTACTGGGGAGTATAAAAGTTGAAACAGGGAGTTATAACCGCAGTGCTTACGAGGGTATTATAAATATTCCTGTAAGCGATACAATTGCGACTCGTTTTGTAGTGGCCTCTGATCGCCATGATGGCTATATCAATAATTTAGTGATTCCAGGACCTTCGGATGATTTACGCGAAAAAAATCAGTTTTATATGCGTAATGTCACTAAGTGGCAACCAAACGATAAGTTTAACGCAACGGTACGTTTTGACTACTCGCGTAAAAACTCAAACTCAGAAGCTATTTGGGGCTATCAGCAAATTGCGGGTTACCAAATAAGCGAAACGTCACCTGGCTCCGGTATATTTGATCCTAACCCTACAATTACAGCTGGGCATATTTATCAGCCAAGTGATGCACAGCACGAAGATCTTGGTCCATATGATGTTTATCGCAATAGCTTTTCGCTTGATAAACAAGAGAGCTTTTCGACAACAGTAGCACTTGAGTGGTATACCGATTTTGCTGATATTAAGTGGACGACTAACTATTCAACCCTTAACGGCAAGCAATACTACGACAACGACTATAGCGATGGCGGTATTGATTTTGTAGGTGGTTTTGGGCGAGTGGACGATCAAAAAACTCTATCGTCTGAGTTACAGTTTGCGTCAAATAATGATGATTCTGATTTTTCGTGGATTGGTGGACTTTATTACTTTGACCAAGAAGCAGATTGGAGCTGGTTATCGCATGCAGATACAACAGGCGACGGTGTTTCAGACTCTGTTGTTGTGCCTTCGTGGGGGAATCCAGATTACGACCCGCATACGGCTAAATCTATCGCAGCGTATGGGCAGTTACGTTATCAAATTAGTGAAGACTTACGTGTTGTAGGTGGCTTGCGTGTTAACCAAGACGATAAAACGTTTACTGGTGATACCATTCCCGATTGGGATGATTCTGCAATGTTATATAAAGCGGCTGCAGAGTACGACATAAACAAAGACATAATGGTGTATGCAAGCGTAGCCACGGGTTATAGAACGGGTGGTGCAAACGATTCGCGCGTGGTAGCACGTGGTGCAGACCCACTTTATGATAACGAAGATGTTATTTCGTACGAAATGGGTATGAAGAGCTATTTGCTAGATGGTGCAATGCGTTTAAATGTGTCGGTATTTATGAATAAGTACGAAGACGTAAAAGCACAGTTGTTTGCAACGTCATGTAACGATACAACAACGGGTGATACCGTTTTAGAGTGTGTGTCTGCAGGTACAGCCACAACATTTGAGTATTACGAAAATGGCGGTGACGTAGAAACAAAAGGCCTTGAAGCCGACCTTCAATGGGTACCAATTGAGAATTTAACGCTTACCGGTACGTTATCGTTATTGGATAGCGAATTTGCTGATGGTTACGCTGTGGGTAACGAGCAACTTCGCCCGTTGCTAGCACTTGGTAACCAAGGTGGCCGCCAAGATATAAACGATAATTCAAGCCAATTTAGTTTTGAAGGCTGGCGACCTGCAATGGCGCCAGAGTACAGCATGGGGCTTTCGGCGCGTTATGAATTTAGTTTAGGGGGCGACTCGTACTTAGTACCGTATATTCAAATGAATTACTTAGACGATTACTACGCGTTTGATACGAATATTCCAGAGGTAAGAGTAGATGCGCATTTAATGGCTGATGCACGCCTAACTTGGTTTATAAACGACAGCGTACAAATTGAGGCTTATGTTAAAAATATTGGCGACAAAGCCATATTAACGCGTGGCGTGGTGCATTCACAAATTGTTGATGGTTTGCCAGCTAACTCAGTACAAGCAAACTGGAGCAACCCGCGTACGTGGGGCGCGAGCTTAAAATATCAGTTTTAAGGTTTCCTAAAATGGTCAAATGACCATAACTTTTAGCCAGCTAATAAATTTATTAGCTGGCTTTTTTATTTAAAAAAGTTAGCGAATTAGCTCGCATTGAGCATTAGTATCATATTTAGCGAGTCTTTTTTTACATTCATCTAGGGCTCTTGTATTTGCTTTAGATTGTGAGCTGTAACCCTCTGAAAAACCATAAAACTCGCCACCATTTTCGGTTTTCCCTAGTGCGAATGCTTTTCTGCCAGCTCTTGATTCGAATGTGGTTAATGCATTTACCGTCGCTACATTATAACTACTTGAGTCACACAAAAACGCGTTGGGTTCTACTTCACATAATGTAGGGGTAGCTTGGCAGCCAGTTAAGAGTAAAACGATGCCTATACTGAGGTACTTCATTTATTGTCATTAATTATTTTAATTTAAGGTTTAATGTACCTAAAAAAGTTGAAATTATAAACAAAAAAAGCGCTCAGTGAGCGCTTGAAGTGAAGTAATAAGTGTTTACAGTGCGAATTGCTGATTTAACGCGAGGGTGTCAAATTGCATAACTTCGCTTGATATTAGAGTGTTAGTAAATGTAATAACGGTGAGTATTTGTTGGCGAACGCGTACGTTTTTGGCATTAAAAGTACCATCGAGTGTCCAGCAAATTGTTGCTTGATTTGAGGCGCTGTCAAACTGTACGGTTTCTAGTTGAGCGTAGCGTCTGCTTAGGCTTTGTGAAAGCGCTAAATGGCAATTTAACAGTGCATCTTTTGATTGTGTTTCGTTACTGCCAGCAAGAATAACGTCTGCATTTTTAGCATAAACACTTTCAAAATTAGCTAAGTTATTAAGCTGCCAAATTTGCCACCAATTATTTAATGTTTCGGCAGTTTGCGTTGGTAATTCACAAATGTCGCTGGGCGTTGCATGAAAGGTAGTCGGGTGCAGGTGGTTGTCTAAATCGCTAACCATAATAGGGTCGCTTTTAGGTAACTTAGGGATCACCAGCGTATTATTGCTCTCACCATTTGCAAATTCGTTGTTAGCCAATAAGAGCGTATCAACAACACATTTTACTGATTTTATGAAGGTATTATTGTGCTTTATAACAAATGAAAGTCTTACTGGTTTTAGCAATTTTTTTGGTTGCAATACCAACTGTAAAGTCTCAAGTTCCTGGCCTTTACTGTGCGTTTTAGATATTAATTCTGATACACCATATTGCGCTAAAAAATCAAGCCATAGCGGCTGTGCTTGCAATGAACCCATGGCGGTAAAGTGATGTTGCTGCCAGCGGCTACTGCGCAGCAATTTACCTGAAATAGTTTTAATATCTGCTTTGGTGTATAAATCGATAATTGCGTTGATCATGCATTTACCTCCAATTCTGTTTGGCTATTTAATGCGTGTGCTCTAAATAAGTTTGCGAGTAGCGCAACTTCGTCAAAAACGGTGACTTCTTCAATGATTTTTTGATTTTTGATGCGTAAGTGCGAGACGCCTAACACAAAATAAGGAAGACTTTTTAGCTCACTTAGTTCATCGCTTTGTGGGTTAAAATGCCCCGCAAGTGACCAGCGAATTGCTACATCTGTAGTGCTCTCATCAAAGGGGGTAATTGCTAAGTGATCGACGGTTAGCTTGGCATCAGGGCAATTAGCAAAAAATTGTATAAATATGCCATTTATTTGTGCAAGGCCGGTTGCCATTCTGCCGCTTGGCCATTGTTGTGTGGCCGTTAAGTTATAAAACTCGTGTATTTTGGCAAATTGCTTTTGGTTAAATAATGTATCTAGCCAGTTATGCGCAAATGCGGCCAGTTCACCGTCTAAAATTGGAGTGCTTGGCGTGCGGTGATCAATTGCTTGTACTCGGGTAAACTCTTCATTAAGCCATAGGGTATGTTTTTCTTTACTTGGTACTTTGGCCATGTGCTTAGCTACATTAATAATACTTAGGCCAAGTTGTTTAACTAAAAAGCCGTTGTCGCGTACTAGCCATTCTTTTACTATTTTATTTTCAAAACAAACGCAGTCGGCAATGGTGGTTACTCGGCCTGTTTTATTTGTAGCAAGGCCAAATTCTGAGTTACCGGTATTACTCATTACACTGCTAATTAAGTGTGATGAGTAGTAATGCTCGTTGCCGTCTTCTGAAAAAATAACATTTTCGCCAATTAGGCTTCTATCAGGGAATGCGGCAATGGTTTTAAGTGTGCCTTGAATAACATCTTCAATATTTTCGCTATAAGCGCCAAGTGTGAAAACAGGGCATACATCAGCGTAATAGCGGTAACATAAACCAATGTTTTTTTGCTCCCAAATGCGGTGCGTAATACGTAAAATGTAATCAACAATATCAACAAACTCTTCGTCAAACCCGATAAGCGCTTGCTGCTTTTTACTTTGCGGGTTTAATACGCTAGATAAAGGCAGCCAGTAAGGCTGGGTAATTGTGTTTTGTGTGCTCATAAATACCTCTTAGTTTGCTGCAGTGATTTTATTTTGCATTTGCTCAAAAATATCAATACCCATTCCCTCTAATAAATGAGGAATATCGATAGCGACCCAGTTTTCTTTTAAAATTCCGTTTTCGCAGCGCCAAAAGTCCATAACACGCGGAAACAGCTTATTACCCGATGCAGGTAAACCTAGCCAGTCATCCCCTGTATGAGTACCGTACATATGCGGCCAGCCACCGGTGGCTACAAAATTGTCGTGGCTTACTAGGCAGAGTGTTTTATTGATCCCACGATCAGGGAATCCTTTTAAAAATGGAGCTTGGTGGTGTTCTCTAAAACCACTAATACCTCGGGTTGTTCCTATACCGGCTGGGCCATACCAAATAAAATCTGGGTGCCAATATTTTTCTAAATTAATGCTGTACAGGTCTTTACCATCGTAACGGCCAAGCTCAGTAAGCATATCAATTACGAGCTGTTCGTTGGCTTTACTTAGTTCGTCGGTTTTAGCTTTAGCAGGCACACCATCAAGTGTAGTGGGGGGCATTATTAAACCCGGGTAACCTAAGCTTGGACGCAGTGGATTTACACCCACTTGGTTCATTACATCGATTAAATCTAAAAAGGTATAAACGTTAACTACTTTATTGTTTTCTATTTGAGCCATTTCGCTATAGCGGATAAAAATACTTTTACCGCTTGCTGGAATACCTAATAACGGTTTTGTGAATTTGCCAGTAAAGTAACCTGTTGCGCATATCCATTGCTCGCCTTTGTAGTCGCCCTCAATAGAAATAAAGGGTTTACGCTCTATATCGGGTAATGAGTTTTTAAGCACTTCAAAGTAATTATTAATTACATTTTGTTTAGATGTAATTGGTTCAAAAGGGTGGCTTACCTGCCATTGAACGGTATCAGCAAGCAATGCTTGATTTGGTAATTTTGCAGCGCTGAAGTTTTCAAAAAGTTGTTCTAAAATATTCATTTATTTCACCTTATACAAAATGTTCAAATAACATGAGAGACGCGAAGCTCACTACAAAAAAGCCGAGTAACCAGTAGTTTATTGAGTCAAATTTACCTGGAACTAAATACCAACCATTTTCTTTTTCAGGGCGGTTTTGTTCTTTAAACATTTTTAGCTGACCTTTAATGGTGTACTCGTTGTATTCCTCTTGAAAACCATCAAAAGCGATACTCAACGTAATACTAAATACAACACACGTTAGGGCACCAATTGCACAATACCAAGGCCATGCTATATCGGTGTAAAGGGCGCATATTGCAACGGTTACAAACGATACTAATGTGCCAATAAGTAGGCCTTTTTCGGTGGTGTGCTTAGAGAAAAACCCTAGTGCAAACATGCCTAATTGAGCACCTACAAAGTATGAGCCTACCTTGGTGAGTATTTCTAAAATTGAGCCTTCACTGTAAAGGTGATACATAATGGCGGGTACAATGATGATTATTGCCCAGCCAAGGGTAAATAAGCGTGTTGCACCTAAGTAATGTGCGTCGTTTTCATCTGGTGCAAAATACTTTTTATAAAAGTCGATAGTACTAATTGTAGAGAGTGAGTTAAGCGCTGAATCGAGGCTCGACATAGAAGCGGCCATAACGGCTGCCGCTATTATTCCCATTAATCCTGGTAGACCATAGTCGGATGCAAACTGTAAAATAATTAAGTTGTCGTTTTCAAATGTACGGCCGCCGTAATAGCTGTAAAACAACACGCCCATAAATATAAAAAACAGGTAAATAAAGAATGCAATAAAGCCCATTAGTAAGTACGACTTTTTAGCATCACCAATGTTTTTAGCTGCAAGCGTACGCTGCACCATCATTTGGTTAGTACCGTAAACAGTGATGTGATAAAGCGACATAGCTAGCACGCCAGACCAAACGGTGGTTACTTGCGTGAAGTCGAACGAGAAATTAAGAGGGTCTAACTTACCTTGTGCTTTTAACTCAGTAAGTGTTGAGCTAAACGAGCCATCCATCGAGGTAATAAGTGCATACATAATAATGCCGGCACCAAAAAATAATATTGCCGACTGAATAACATCGGTCCATATTACGGCAGTTATACCTCCTAGCATGGTATATATTAGTGCGATAATAGTGACTAAAAATATAGCAGTAATAACGTTAATATCTACAATAAAGGCAAGTACTAAAGAGGTTGCATAGAGTACAGCGGCTGACCCCATCGTTTGTGAAATAAGCCAAATTGTGGAGATTAAAATCCGCGCTTTTTTACCAAAACGACGCTCTTGGTATTCGTATATTGAGGCGACACCTGCATTGTAAAAAAACGGAAAAAACAAACACACAACAGCCACAATAACGAGTGGGTAGTTTAAGTGTATGGCAATAACCGATAAACCCTCTTTGTATGACCACGCTGGCGCACCTAAAAATGTAAGCGCACTAACATAGGTTGCCACTACCGATATACCAATAGCCCACCAAGGTGTATTTTTTCGGCCAATATAAAAATCATTAGCACTGCTCACCTTTTTACTTATTACAAACCCAAGTATGAGGTTAGCAATAATGTACCCGATGAGAATACTCCAATTCAATAATCCAAAATCATTCATAATTAATCCTGTTAGATTAGGTATTACGGGCTAATTAGCCTATTTATACTTTTTATTTTGAATCATCATGAATCACTTTGACTTCGAAGTCAATTGTCATTAGTATTATTTTAAATCGATTTATAACTTAGTATTTACAGGCTTTTAATTACTCTTTAAATAGAATACATTTTAGCAATGCATATTTATTTGCGGTTTAAGAGTGTTAATTTGATTGCGCAAACAACAAGGGAACATCATGGCAGAAATAATTAATAATAAGCAGTTGGTTCGTCAGTTTCATGCTGCATTAGAAAAAACACAAGGTAATGATTTAAATGCTGTATTTAAAGAATACTTGGCAGATAATTACAGCTTTAAAGGTGTGCATCCGTTTAATGAATTAAATAATGCTAATGATGTAATTGAACATGTTTGGCAGCCTTTATTTCATTCTTTTAAAGCTCTTCAGCGCCGTGAAGATATTTTTATTGCAGGGCAAAGTGAAGCCGATGGTGGCGAGTGGGTAATGAGTATGGGCCACTTTATGGGCCTCTTTGATCGTGACTGGTTAGGTATTGCACCTTCTCATAAATTGGCGACAATTCGCTACGCTGAGTTTAACTGTGTTAAAGACGGTAAAATTATTCAAACTGGTTTTTTTGTCGATATTATTGGGGTGATGCTACAAGTAGGTTTAAACCCATTACCGCTCTCTACCGGGCAATACTTTACTTATCCTGGGCCACGTACCCACGATGGAGTTCGTTTAGGTGAAGGGAGCGATGAGCAAAGTACGCGCACAATGAACTTGGTTAATCAGATGATTGATAACCTAACCGCGCTTAATCAAAGCGGTATAAATACCTGCCCACCCGAAGTGCTTGCAAAAACATGGGATGAAAACATGGTTTGGTATGGCCCTGCGGGTATTGGTGCTACATATACAATTGAGCGTTATCAGCAACAACATATGTATCCGTTTAGAGAAGGGTTAACGGGTAAAGTATTTAATGGCCATATTTGCCGGTTTGCTGAGGATGAATATGCATGCTTTTTTGGTTGGCCAAACTTAACAAATACCGCCATTGGTGGCTTTTTAGGTTTACCTGGAGCTAATACTCCTGCTGATATGCGCGTGGTTGATGTATATCATCGTGAAGGTGATAAGCTAGTTGAAAACTGGGTAATTATTGACTTACCGTATTGGTTAAAACAACAAGGCTTAGATATTTTAAAACGCACACAAAGTATTGCTAATCCGGGGGCGTAGCCTGTTTAAGCTATAAAAAAGCTCTGTTTTACAGAGCTTTTTTATTTATACGGCTTTAATTGTTAGGGCGCAAAGTTTAAATAGTGCGCTTTAGTTAGTTCTTTCATACGAGCTAATACATCAACTCCAATTTGATTGTACACATCAAGCATATCTATCAGCACCCAGTTTTCGCGAATTAAGTTATTCTCGACTCGCCAAAAGTCGAGACTACGCATGGTTATTTGCTGATTTGCGGGCGCAATACCTAACCAACCATCGTTACTAATTGTCATGCTCATACCAGGCCATGCAGTAAACCCTACGTAGTTTTCATCGGCAAATAAATAGCCTTTACTTGCATCGCCAACCCGGTTGGGTAGGGCATTTAAAAAGGGAATTTGATGCCAATTTCTAAAGCCTTTTACACCGCGTGCAGTGCCTATTGTACTTGGCCCATACCAGCTACAATGCGGATGCCAAAAGTGCTCTAGTTTCATGGCTTTAATGCCACCTTCAGCATAAAATCCAAGATGCTCACACATATCGCCCACAAGCTTTAAACTTTGCGCAGCTTGTTCGCTATTATAAGGACGGGTGATTAACCCATCTTGTGTAGCAGGCCCTGGCACATGCCACTCTTTGCCTAAGCTCGGAGACAGTGGCCATACGTTTGCTTGCATCATTACTTCGGGAATATCCCAAATAGCTTGTACTTCAACCACTTTGCTATTTTTAATCCGGTAAAACTCATGAAAACGCATACTCACTTGATGCCCTGTGGGTGGAATGCCTAGCCATGGTTTTTCGAATGAGCCGGTATAGTATCCACAGCAGCCAACCCAATCAGAGTCGTTTATAGAGCTACCTGCCATTACAATGGTATCGCGGCGTTCAAGGCCAACAAATGCTTTGCTAAGGGGTAAATAGGCTTGCTCAATAAGTGCATTAGGATTTGCGAGTGTTTCAAACGGGTAGCAAAGTTGTATTAATGCGTCATCAGTAAATAAGTTTGTGACTTCTTTTTTGAGCAAATTTATATCAAAGTTATAAAGTGCGCTTCTGAAGTTTTTAATTAACTCTTTATTTTTGTTATGGATACTCATATTTTTGATTCACTTGTAGCTGATTCAAAGTCTGCACGTAATTGCTTAGCACCACTTAGTAAAAAGCTATGATCAGAGCCTAATAGATAAAAACTTACGCCTAACGATTGCCAATGACTGAGCTCACTTAAATTACCAACAAACATGCCACAGCATTTATTATATTTTGCCGCTGCGTTAGCTATCTTAGTAACGGCATCAATAACAATAGGAGCGCTTGGATTAGTTTCACCGAGGGAAATAGTTAAGTCCATTCGGCCTATAAAAATACAGTCAATTTCGTCTATTTGGCATAATTCATCGATGTTCTCAAGCGCATCGGCATCTTCTATTTGAGCAATAATGCAGGTAGATGATTTGTTGGCTGCTAAGTTATCGGTTAATGCATGTGTGGTATAGCCTGCAAAGCGGCTTGAACCTGCGTAACCCCTACCGTTGTTGCCATAAAAGCAGTTTTTAATAATCGCTTTTGCTTGCTCTGGCGTTTTAATGTGAGGTAGTACTAAGCCGTCAGCACCGATATCTAAACTGCTAAGTATAGTGGCGTGATCGGTATTACTTACGCGAATAAGGGTCGGCATGTTTTTAGTACGGGCTGCCATAATGCAACTATCTAAATCGCCGCGATCAAACGGAGCATGCTCTGCATCTAAACACAAAACATCGAGATTAGTGTGAGAAAGTACTTCGGTATTATGATAATGAGTACTTTTTATAAATGTGCCTAATAGCAATTGTTGAGCATTTAACTTTTGTTTTAAATTCATTTAATAGACTCCAACCAATCTAAGAGTAGTGCGTTTAGGGTGTTACTTCTTTCAAGCGGGACGAAATGTCCACAATTGCCTAATAAAATAAGATCGCTATTAGGGCAGGCATTATGCATTGTTTTTTGAATAGTGCTTGGACATAAAACGTCACGTTCACCACCAACAAATAGTAATTTTTTATTGGTTTTCTTAATAACGTTTAGGGTGTCTTCGCGTGTTGCAAGGGCATTTAATTGTGCACTAAAAGCGTTAAAGCCAAGCTCATTTGCCATTTTTAATGCAAGTTCACTGTGCTTTATATTTGGCTGGTGGAAATAATGCGGTAAAAAGTCGAGCTTAAGTACGCTTTCTACGCCTGTAGCGTGTGCTTGCTCAATTTGTTTTTGCCTAATAGCCGGGCGTTCGAGTTTGTCGGCTAGGCTATTACTTGATATTAAACACAGCGACTGTATAAGCTCAGGGTTTGATTTTAAAAGTGCAAGAGCAACAATCCCACCCATTGAAAAACCAATAAAAGGAGCAGGCTTTAGGGCTATGGTTTTAGTAAGCTCAGCCATTTTTTCAATGCTTGTTTGTTCAGTAAATGGAATAACGTGAGGGGTATAACCCGCATTTTGAAGGGCAACTATTTGCGCTTCAAACATACGGTGGTTACACATAGTACCAGGTAAAATATAAACAGGATTTTTGGCCACAAAAATTCCTTAATTTAGCGTGTTTTAATAGAGTTCCCTGTAATTAATGAACCGGTAAAAACTCGTGCTTCAGCAGCGGCTTGAGGGTTTTCAATACGTTCCATGAGTATGTCTACAGCAGCTTTTGTTAACTGTTTCATAGGTTGTTGTATTGTGGTTATTTGATAGTTGTACCAAGACGCAGCACTAATACCATCAAACCCTACCACCGACACATCGTCGGGTACGCTTAAGTTTAAGTTTTGTTTGATTTCATCAATTACGCCAATGGCCATTACATCGTTACTGCAAATAATAGCATCGGGTAGGGTGTTTGTTTTTAACCAATCTTCTAATGCACTTCGTGCTGATTTATAGCCATAATCACCATAAATAACAGGCGTATTTTGGATACCTAAAGTGTGTAAATAATTTTGAGCTATTTCACGGCGCTCGTTGGCTACATCGGAGTCATCTGGGCCGGCAATAATTAAATACGACTTATGGTTAGATTGGTGTAATAAATCAATTAGCTGTTTAATGCCTTTATCGTGATTGCAGCAAACTGTGTTTGCATTCGATTCAGGCACATTACGGTTATAAAGCACAATAGGTGTGCTGTGTTTAGCAAATAAATCCAGGCTTTTACTATCAAAGTGAGCCGCTAGAGCAATTACGCCATCAACCTGAAAGGTCCAAATGTTTTCGAGTAATTCATCTAATTCGTCTGCGTCATCAAGAGTAAAGAGCAGCACTCGTTTATTGTTAAGTGCTAGCTCTTTGTTAAGCTCAGAGAGTACCTCAGGGTAGTTCAAGTTTGCTCGCGATGATAAAATAACCGCGACCATACCAGACTGTTTAGTGATCAACATACGGGCAATGGCATTAGGGCGATAGCCCATTTCATTGGCTGTTGCGACTACCTTTTCGCGGGTTTTTTTAGACACGCTAAATCCGGGTCTAAATACACGCGATACCGCCGATTGTGATACACCCGCTTCGCGGGCTACATCATATGAGGTGACTCGTTTTTGCTTTGACAATGATTTATTTCCTATATCGTCTTACTCGTATGTCTGCTTGTTCTTTGTGGCCAGCGAACCCTTCTGCAGCACATAAACGTGAACAATACTCACCAACAACAACCGAGGCTTCTTCTGTTACTCGTTGGAAAGTACATGTTTTTATGAATTTTCCTACCCATAGCCCACCAGTATAACGCGCTGCTTTACCTGTGGGTAGTGTATGGTTTGTACCAATACATTTATCGCCATAAGAAACGTTAGTTTGCGGACCTAAAAACAAGGCTCCAAAGTTTTGCATGTTTTCTTTGAAGTAGTCGGTATTGCGAGTCATAATTTGTACGTGTTCAAATGCAAGATCGTTAGCAACTTCGATCATCTCCTCATAGGTATCACATACAATAACTTCACCATGATCCTTCCATGCCACACCTGCAATATCAGCTGTAGGTAATATGGTAAGTTGTCTCTCTACTTCAGCCATTGTATCAATAGCTAATTGCTCAGAGTTAGTCAGTAAAATAGCGGGAGACGTAGGGCCGTGCTCTGCTTGGCCTAATAGGTCGGCTGCACATAGTTCGCCATCTACACTGTCATCAGCAATAACGAGTGTTTCGGTAGGGCCTGCAAATAAATCAATACCAACTCGGCCAAATAACTGTCGTTTAGCCTCGGCTACAAAGGCGTTACCCGGGCCTACAATCATATCTACTGGAGCAATAGTTTGCGTTCCAATAGCCATTGCAGCCACGGCTTGTACACCACCGAGGCAGTAAATTTCATCTGCGCCGGCCATATCCATTGCAACCACAATTTCTGGTGATGGCTTGCCATTAAAAGGTGGAGCCATGGCGATAACACGTTTAACACCGGCTACTTTAGCCGTTAATACACTCATGTGTGCAGAGGCTAGTAGTGGATATTTCCCACCTGGTACGTAACAACCTACGCTCTCCATTGCTATGTGTTTATGGCCAAGTGTAACGCCAGGTAGTGTTTCTACTTCAACGTCTTTCATTGAGTCACGTTGAATTTGAGCAAAATTGCGGACTTGGCTTTGCGCCCATTTAATATCTTCGATTAATTGATCATCAAGTTGTGCATAACACGCTTTAATTTCATCACTAGATAGCCTGAAAGACTTCGGAGTCCACTTGTCAAATTTTTCAGAATATTCACGAATTGCTGCATCACCTTCAGATTCAACACGCGCTAAAATATTTTCTACAATATCTCTTACTGATTGATTTTGTTTTTGTTTTGAGTCAATTGGTTGACCTTTTTTTAAATGCTTTATCATTGTTTATATCCTTAGTGACTAGTTGTTTTATACACTGTTGATGAGACGTACTGGTTAAATAATGTCTTGCATCTGTGGGTACTCTAATTAATAATGACTTCGAATGCAATATAGAATTTAGGTGAACAAATGGGATTTGATAAAACTCTTTTACTTGGTAAAACCATTTTGATAACGGGTGCGGGTAAAGGCATTGGTAAATCGTGCGTACAAAAGTGTGTAGATGCGGGTGCAAATATAATTGCTGTGGCGCGTACAAAACACGATTTGGAGCAGCTCAAGGAATATGCTCCTTCGCAAATAGAAATCTGGCCGCTTGATATAAACAGTGATGCTTTTTATGAGCGTTTACGAGGGCTTACTAAGTTAGACGGTTTACTTAACAACGCAGGTATTAACCGTGTTGCGCCAATGCTTGAGCAAACAGATGACAATATTGATGATGTAATTTCGATGAATATTCGTAGTGTTTATCGAATAAGCCAAGCAGCATTACCAGCTTTAATTAACTCTGGTGCCGGTGCTGTGGTTAACATGTCATCTCAAATGGGTTTTGTAGGCTCACCTAATCGCACTTTGTATTGCATGAGTAAGCATGCGGTAGAGGGGCTCACCAAGGCACTTGCTGTTGAACTAGCAACACAAAATGTACGTGTAAACACGGTTGCCCCTACGTTTGTTGAAACGCCAATGACAAAGCCAATGCTTGAAAATCCCGACTTCAAAAAGTTTGTTTATGACATGATCCCAATGAAAAAAATTGCCCAAACGGATGATGTTGCAAATGCTTGTGTATTTTTGCTTAGTGAGTTGTCTGCAATGATCACAGGAACAAGTATAAAAATTGATGGCGGCTGGACCGCTCAGTAATTAATTTAGGAGAGAATAATGAGTTTATTTGCAGATCGCTTAGTACGATACGATGATTTAATTCCGTGTAAGAACGCCTTTATTGATACGCGTTCGCCTGGTAGTGATCAAAAAGAAAATTTTACTATTATAGGTCCAGGTGTTGCAGAAAACCCTAATCAGCATGTGCATATTTCTATACCACATGGGTTTAATATTGGTGGCGCTCGCCAACCTGCTGGGTGCTTAAACTCGCAGCATAGCCACTTAACCGAAGAAATATTTGTTGTACACAGTGGCACATGGGCATTTTATACCGGTGTAGACGGTAAAGACGCTAAGGTAATTTTAAACGAAGGTGATATTATTTCGATTCCTTTAGATATTTTTAGAGGATTCGAAAACGTAGGTAATGGTATTGGCTACTTATATGCAGTGCTTGGCAGTGACGATCCGGGTAGAGTACTTTGGGCTCCACAAGTATTTGATATGGCAAAAGAGTTTGGCCTTATTTTACTTGAAAATGGCAGTTTAGTAGATACAACGCTCAATGAAAAAGCCCCTGATGGGGTTAGTCCAATGGCTGTTACTAGCAGCGAACAAATAGCGCAGCACCGAATAATAACAGACGAAGAGCTTGCGCAAACAGTGGTCAGAGCAAGTGATTTTAATTGGAACAAGCACTCTTACCTAAGCCAATTCGAAGGTGTTTACGAAGCACCGCTAGTGGGTAATTTAAATGCCGATACGCCTATTCAAACACAACTAAATTGGCCACATGGATTTAATATATCAGCGTTAAAACTCCAACCAAATGCAAAAATAGCAAAACACATTCGTTTTGAAGAAGAGGTTATTTTTGTTCATCAAGGTAGCTTAACCATTGATTTAGGCGATGAAGTATTAACGCTTACTCAAGGAGATACATTTTCAGTTCCTATTGAGCATAGCCGAGCGTTTAGTAATGAAGCGAAAAATGATTGTATTGTGTATATTACTCGCAGGAATGATTCGCCAAAAGATCCGCAATTTATTTAAACTTTAATGCCATATGTAATTTAAGGCACTTAGCTTGTTTTAGCTAAGTGCCTTTTTCGTGGTAAAAAACCAGTAACCAGCATAGTGCCTACAATTACAAATAGTGCGCCTAGTAATGTATTTGGCCCTATTTGCTCATCTAAAAATAAATGCCCCCAAAATATGCCAAATAATGGAATTAAAAAGGTGACAGTGAGTGCTGAAGTTGGGCCTATATCGTCAATAAGTTTAAAAAATAATATATACGCAAGCGCGGTACATACAACGCCCAGTACTAATACACCTAGCATAACGTTGGTGGTTGGAACTTCACGTATTGGCATAAATAAAATAAGTGGCAATACCATAAAACTCGACGCCCACATTGAGCCATGAGCGTTATCGAATGGGGCCAATTTGGGCGCATTTTTAGTGTAATGCGATGCAATGGCATAGCAAAGTGAAGCGCTTAATGCTGCTACTATGGCTATGATTGATTGGCTATTTAATACAAAGTGATTTTGCCCAACAAGTATTGCAACACCTATCAAGCCAAGCAATAAACCAAGCACCATACTTTTGGTCGGCTTTGTTTTTGTCCATAAAATACCTACTACTGCGCCCCAAATAGGGGTTGTTGAATTTAAAATTGATAAAGTAGAAGCGCTTATAGTTTGTGCTGCATAGGCAAAAAATAAAAACGGCAAAGCTGAATTAAACGCGCCTATAATAAAAAAGTGTTTTTTGTGTTCAATAAAGGCTAAACGGCGCTTTAAGTATAAGGCAACAATAAATAAAGTAACTGCGGCAAAGCCAACTCTAAACTCAATTAATACTGCAGGCCCCAAGCTGTTAGCTGCCATTCGCATAAATAAAAATGATGCGCCCCAAATAGCGGCCAGAAAAAATAATCGCAGTAAGCTTGCTAAGGTCATGATAGTATTTTAATTATGCATATTGGGCTTTAGAATAGCAGGGTTTATAAACACTGTAAGCCATATTCGGAACTGGCATATAAAAATAATAAATTAAGGACAAGAATGAAAAAGTTCTCCGTAGCTGCAGCTTCTATGGTATTTATCACTTTGTTGGGTGGATGTAACTCTAGCCCAATCAACCTTTACAGTGATACCACCATGAAAAAGAATGAATATAATGGTATTAAAGCGTATCGAAAAGGGCAGTTTGAGGCCGCTTTCAATTATTTAAAAGAGCCTGCTGGGCTAGGCTATAAAAGCGCACAGTACACGTTGGCGTTTATGTTTTTAAAAGGCCAATACTTGGAGCAATCTACTAAACTAGGGATGGGCTGGCTAGGCGTTGCAAAGGAAGCGGGGGTTGAAAATTGGTCTGCGCAATACGATGCATTTTACAGTGCAGCGACTACGCAACAAAAACAACTAATAGATGAAACAGTTGCGGTGTATATAACGCAATTTGGCGTTAAGGCACAAAATATGACCTGTCGTCGTTCAACTTCGCCTAGGCGTACATTTGGTGAAGTTAAAATTGATTGCACTAAGCACGAAGGTATCGTTACCGAGCACGAAATACAAATAATAGAATAGAGTTATAGCTTTTCTAGCTTCTTTTCAAAGTCGCTTTTAACTATTTCAAGTGCTTTGAGTATTTCTTCTGGAGCAACATCGTGTTGCTCTAAAATCATTATTAAATCTACTGCAAGTTTAATATGTGTAGGGGCTTGATCAAGTGGGTTTGTCATTTAACTCTTTCTTTTTTGATATTTGGCTTATGGCAACGTTTATAGCTGTTTGCACGCGTTGTTCCATATGTATGCGTTCTGATTGTGGTAAATAAAATGCCATATCAACATCATAGCGAATGTATCGTGGTGGGAGCTGGTTTAGTACTGTACAGCAAAAGTCAGCCATTACGTCTTCATCATATTTTTCGTCAAGTTTAAGTTTGATAACTTCTTCGACTACAATTTTTTCGTAATAGTTGTGTATGTCTTCGTGTAATCGCATATTCCCACCGCTTTAAAAAATAATCCGTTTAACTGAGTCTATACTAAGGCTTGCTATAAATCGATAGCGGCTTTAAAGAGTTGTTTATGAACGTTAATTAGCTCACTTAAATTACGCTGATAACCTCCGCCTAGGGCGCACATTAATGGGATTTGTTGTTGCTTACAAAAGTTGAGAACAAAAAAGTCGCGCTTATATACGCCATCCAGTGATACATCAAACAAGCCTAACTCGTCTTTAGTATAAATATCAGCCCCAGCGTTATACAAAATAATATCAGGGTTATGAATGCGCACGCAAAAATCGAGTGCTTGGCTTACTGTAGCAAGGTATTCAGTGTCGGTTGTTTTAGCGGGTAATGCAAAATCGTAAGTAGACTGTTGTTTATTACGTGGGAAGTTTTGTTCACAATGAATTGAGCAGGTAATAATTTGGTCATTTTTTTGAGTGATTTGCGCTGTGCCATCGCCTTAGTGTACGTCGCAATCAAAAATTAAAACAGTGTCAGCTTGATCGGTATCTATTAAATGTGCAGCGGCAATAGCTAAATCATTAAAAATACAAAAGCCACTGCCAAAATCGCTATAGGCGTGATGATAACCACCGCTCAAGTTAAAGGTTAGATCGTGACTAAAAGCCGCTTCAGCTGCTTGAATACTCCCGCCAATTGATAAAAGAGTACGCTCTACAAGTTGCTGCGAATAGGGAAATCCCATCTTTTTAATTGCTTTATCGCTTAACCCGCCAGCTAAAAAGTCATCTATATAACGTTGGTTATGACATAGCGCAAGTTTAGATGCGGTTGCTTTTTTAGGTTCTTGAAAAGCACTTGCCAAAACACCGAGGCTTTCTATTTCGGTTTTAAGTAGCTGATACTTTTGAATAGGAAAGCGATGACGTTCTGGCAGTATAAGGTCTGAATACAATGGGTGATAATAAAGCTGCATAGTAAAGTGCGCCTTAACGCAGTTGTTGTTTTTCTACTTGTTGTATTTTGTCCTCAGTGGCAGAAATTGCTTTTCTGCAGCGACCTAACCGAGCATGTGTGCTTAATATTTCAAGGTTAAGCTTTTGTGCTTTAGCAGGCGAGGCTTTATCCATTTGCATTTTACGCTCTTCAATCATGAGCACTAACCGACGTTCAAACTCATGGTTTTGTTTTAATTCGTCATAAAGCTCGTGCGATGATTGCATTATTTTTTGTACAGCGTGCTTATAAACAGTTTGCTTAGGACGAGGTTTATAATGGCTTTTGTTTTCTTTAACCCAAATAGGCGTTGATTTAATAACATTAAACACGGCTTGTACTTGTGCGCCAATGCGTTCAAGTGCGTAGGTATAAGCATGACGATGCTCGCTTGGCGGTAATCGTGACACTTCGTCTTCAATTTCTATTACGTAATCGGCTAGGTTCATGCTTTTTGTACTAAAAACTGCGCGGTCAAACAAGCTCGGTTGCGCCTGCATATAACGGTTTTTAGAAAACAGTTTAGCTTTATCAAATTGCTCAGCTTGTTGTTTTAGCGTTGCAACTTGTTGGCGTAGTTTATCTAAAGCCATTGAATGCATATTAAAAGTAAGCCTCGTAAATTAGTTTTAATGCTAAAAGTATAACCATAGTATTAAATACAGGGCGAATAAATTTACTACCAAAGCGTATTGCCGAATGCGCGCCAAACCATGCGCCTAGCATAATAAAAAAGCCCATTGTTATACCAAGTAAAAAATTTACATGGCCGAGTGCTACAAAGGTAATTAAAGATATAAAGTTAGAAACAAAGTTCATTGAACGCGCTAAGCCACAATTGAGTAGCAAGTTCATTTTATAAAGCATGCCATTGGAGGCTGTCCAAAAAGTACCTGTACCTGGGCCTGCTAAACCATCAAAAAAGCCTAATGTTAAACCCTGCAGCCACTGTTTTACTTTCATCGCTTTGTTGAGTTTAGGGAGTTCATCACCTTCGGTAGTACTTAAATTACCAAATAAGCTATAAGCGGCAACTAAAATAATAATAATAGGCAGTAGCTTGTTTAAAAAGTCGATACTTAAATGGTCAACAATAACAGTCCCTATCAATGCACCTATTGCGGTTGCAATAACGGAGGCAGCCCAAAACTTTGGACTAAATAAGTTCTTTTTATAATAGGTATAGCTTGCTGTTAGGGAGCCAAAACTTGCAGCTAGTTTATTGGTGCCTAATGTTAAATGTGGAGGTAAGCCAGCAGTTAATAAAGCGGGCACAGTTAACATGCCACCGCCACCGGCGATAGCGTCTATAAAACCTGCGGCAAGTGCAACAGCACATAAAACAGCCCAGGTAGTTGGATCGAGTGCGAGTTCAAACATTAATAATCTATTTGTCTTTTAAAAGGTGGTAGGGTGTCGAGCATGGCTTTACCGTATCGCTTAGTAACTAAGCGTCTATCGAGAATAGTAATACAGCCTTCATCACTCTCTTTTCGCAGCAGTCTACCACAGCTTTGTACCAATTTCTTCGCGGCGTCTGGCACGGTAATCGTTAAAAACGGGTTGCCGCCTTTGCTTTGTACAAATTCTGCTTGCGCTTCTTCTATAGGCGAAGTAGGTACAGCAAACGGGATTTTAGTAATTATTAAGTTCTCTAAATATTTTCCTGGTAAATCAAGGCCTTCTGAAAGGCTTTGTGTTCCAAATAAAATACTGCCTTTGCCTTCGTCTACATTTTTAGTGTGTAATTTAAGCAACGCTTCTCGCGACATTTCACCTTGTACTAATAAGTTAAAACCTTTTGTTCTAAGAAACTTTGTTACATGGTCCATTTGCCAGTAAGAAGCGAACAATACAAGGTTCGCTTTTTTATCATTTAGGTACTCTGGTAAAGTTTTAGCTAGGTGATCACTAAAGTCTTTATCGGTAGGTTCTACTTTAGATACCGGAATACGTAAAGTGGCTTGTTTGGGATAATCAAAAGGAGAAGGTACTTTAATAAATTTAACGCCTTCTTCTTTAGCAAGCCCTGTTTCGTAAGCAAAGTGATCGAACGAGCCGAGTGCACTTAATGTGGCAGAGCACAAAACAGCGCCTGCGCATTCGCGCCATAATTTATCTTTTAGGTAGTAACCCACTTCAATAGGGCAGTCGCTTAATAAGTGATCGTGATGGCTTTTGTATTCAAGGCGTTTTATCCATCGTGCATGCGGAGCACCTTCACCTTTTTTAGCATAACTAAACCATAGTTTGTTTAGCTGCTCTAAGCGGTTTATGTATTGCCCGCTTTCGCCTAGTATTGGGTCGGCAACGTAAGGTTTTATGTCGCCATCGCTAACATCTTGGGTAAGGGTGTCGTGCATTTTGTTTAAACAGCGCAGCGCATCTTGCGTGGCTTCGCTTATGTCTTTTGCTTTACTGTGCAATGATTTTGGAATTTCACCGTGTTCAAAACGATAAGTATCGTCTTTTGAATACTCAAAATCGGCATTATCAAGAATATCGCGCACTACTTTTAAATCTTTATTAGCGTCATTAATGCTGTCGCAAAGTTTAAAGTTTTGTCCAATAGCTCTTTGCCCCACTAAAATTTTAGCCATTTTCCCGCTAAACTTGGTGAGCTTATCAAGCCATTCTATCGTGCCTTTAATTGTGGCAGCAGCTGATGAAAAGTCGCGTGTGATGTGCGCTAAATGATGCGCTTCATCAATAACATAAATGGTATTGTCGGGTTCTGGTAAAATTTTACCACCGCCTAAGTCTAAATCAGCAAGTAGTAATGAGTGATTAATTACTAGCACATCCATTTGCATTAATTGATTACGAGCAAGCTGAAACGGGCACGTTTGGTGTGCTTTCATTTGGCGTTGGCAAGAATGCTTATCGCAGGCTATTAAGTTCCACACTCTGTCGGGTACTGTGTCAGCCCAGCTGTCTCTATCGCCTTGCCATTTTTTATTTACGTAAGCGTTATATAACTCATTTAAACATTTGGTTTCCATTGCGCTCAGTGGTGAAGTAAGCGTTGGCATAAAATCCATTTGTGTTTGGCTATCGCCATTAACCGCGTTATGTAATTTATGAGCACAAATGTAACGATGGCGACCTTTTACCAAATCAAATTTAAAGTCGAGGCCTGAATGCTTTTTAAAAAATGGCAGTTCTTTTGCTATTAATTGTTCTTGCAGTGCAACGGTTGCGGTAGAAATAACTAGCTTCTTTTTTTGCGCTAAGGCAAGCGGTAATGCGCCTAAACAATAGGCAAGAGACTTACCGGTACCTGTGCCTGCTTCAATAACACATATGCGTTGTTTTTTGTGATATTCGCCTGCAAGTGTTTTTGCTATTTCGGCTACAAGGTAATTTTGGCTGCTGCGAGGGCGATAATCGTTTAGGTTACTAGCCACATGCTGGTGTACTTGCCTAATTGTTTTTTTTAGTGAGTCAGAAAGCATGGGATGATTTACCTAAAGTATGTATATAATTACAGTGCTATGGATTTTAGAGTTATAAGAGTGTAACTACAAGAAGTGATGAAATTAATTTAGCAAAATAAAGTCTCTGAGTGTTTATTTAGGTTGAGTGTATGGCTTTAAAGCATTTTTAATTAAGTAAAAACTTACATATATATGTATAAGGTTTAGTAATAGTGTACTTAACAGCCGGTTTTATTGTTTCTTCTCATGCTTATGATACTGCAAACGGCATATGTTACGAAGCGTGGTTTTGTAGTGATAAAGGACCTATAAAAACGGTGTCGGCTAACGAAAATGCACTGTTTTTTATCAAAAGCAAAGATGCTGAAATAGCGAATGAAATATTAGTAGCTGAATCACTTAACTTTAATATTAAAAGTCTTGAGCTAAAAAACTTTCAGCAAGAAGATATGTCGGCCTGCTACTTCAAATCACTAAAGCATTTTTATTCTGCTGCTAAAGCTTTAAAGCAACGTGGAGTTGTATTATTTGAAGAAGATATTCGACCAATAGAGCGCTATTTAATGGAGCGCTTTATAAAAGGTGGAGCTTGGATGACGGGTAATGTATTTAAACAAGATGGCTATACATTAATAACCAACGCTAAATTAAAAGCGAATGAAGAATATTTCCCAACTCTTAATAAGCTCTCGTTAGACATTGAATGTAACGAAAGTGGGGTTTTGTTTTCTATTGGACTCGTGGGCTGTAATTTAGACTGTGTTTTAATGATTGGCGAGCCAGAAAGAGAGGCTACCAACCTCGAGTTTGATATTATTTGGTGTGTAGATGAGGCCGAGCTCTTAAAGGGATTAGAGCATTTTATTAAGCTTAGCGATCCTGATGTAATAATTGGCTGGAATGTAATTGAGTTCGACTTTGCTGTTATTCATGAAAGAGCTGAAGCACTCGGGATTAAGTTATTACTGGGTAGAGGAAATCAGCCTTTATATGTTCGAAAAGGGCACTTTACTCGAGTATCGATATCCGGGCGATGTGTAGTTGATGGAATAGACACTTTAAAAAATGGCACATATAGCTTTGAGAGCTTTTCGTTAGCTAATGTTTCAAATCAAGTGTTGGGTGAGTCTAAATTAATCGATTCGGGTAATAGTCTCCAGGAAATTATTAGGCAATTTAACGAAGATAAACTTTCTTTAGCAAAATATAATCGACAAGATTGTATTTTGGTAAATAAAATTTTTGATAAATTAAAGCTACTCAATTTTTCTATTATAAGAACAAAGCTTACGGGGTTAGAGCTTGAAAAAAAGGGCGGCTCTGTTGCTGCTTTTATCAATATGTATTTACCATTACTGCATCGCAGTGGTTATGTTGCCCCAAATATGGGCGATCATGGACTTACATTTGAAAGCCCCGGTGGTTATGTCATGGAGTCTATTCCTGGCCTTTATAAAAATGTCATTGTTTTAGACTTTAAAAGCCTATACCCCAGTATTATGCAAACTTTTTACATTGATCCACTCGGACTAATAGAAGGTCTGAAAAATCCTGAGCATAGTGTGCAGGGATTTAATGAAGCCGTATTCTCGCGAGACAAACACCACCTCCCTCTACTCGTTAAAAGCTTAGCGTCTCAAAGGCAGCTCGCCAAAGATAATCAAGATCAAATGCTTTCTCAAGCAATCAAAATAATAATGAATAGTTTATATGGCGTTCTAGGCTCAAAAGGATGTCGGTTTTACGATCCTAGGTTATCGAGCTCTATTACGTTAAGAGGGCACGAAATAATGCTACAAACTAAAAAATGGATAGAAGAGCTTGGTTATAGCGTTATTTATGGCGATACCGATTCTACGTTTATTAAGTTGGATGATGATTTAACCCACGACGAGTGTAATGAAATTGGCGTGTTTTTAGCTAAAAAGATAACTACAGATTGGATTAACGAGATTAAACAAACGCACAACTTAACAAGTCATTTAGAAATAGAATTTGAATCTCTTTATAGCCCTTTCTTTTTGCCAACCATAAGGGGAAAGCTAGTTGGCTCTAAAAAGCGCTATGTCGGTAAATTAATTAAACCAAACGAATCAAAACTAGTATTTAAAGGATTAGAAACAGTAAGAAGTGATTGGACTAAACTTGCTCAACAATTCCAGTTCGACCTATTTACTAGTCTTTTTGATGGAAATTTAAATATAAATGACCTTGTTAAAGACTATACAACAAAGTTATACCAAGGTGATTTTGATCATTTACTCATTTTTAAAAAGAGATTAGGTCAAAATTTAATCGATTATAAGAAAAATATCCCCCCTCATGTTCAAGCAGTTAAAAAACACCAGAAAAAAAATAGCGAATTTACGGTCAATAGGGGTGAATTTGTTACATTTGTTTACACAACTGCTGGAGTTGAACTATATCAAGGCTTTCATAGCTATGACTATGCAATTTATTTAGAAAAGCAAATTGTACCGCTAATTGAAATGGTCGATCTTATTTCGAACTACAATGTTTATTCTGGGTTAAATTCTCAGGATGAGCTTTTTTAACAATACCCAAAACAGCAACAATATGGTGTTTTTATCTTCTAAACCTTCCTGCACTTCCTTTTTATTGCGTTATTTATTCTTTTTTGCAAAATCCTATTAACTTTTATTGGCTTTTCAGTGTTTTTTGTTTATTATTTGTTTCAGTTACTGTTAAAAAGCTGTAACAATAAAATAAATAATGATTGCTACTATTAAGTAGTGACACCAGGGAGAATCAAATGTTAAATAATCAAGTAGCTAAAGCGGTGCGTATCGCACTTGCTTTTGGCGCAGCCTCAACAGCTGTTTTTTCAGCAAACTCTTTTGCAGCTGAAGATGAAATCGAAAAAGTAGAACGTATTCAAGTCACCGGTTCTAGAATTAAAAGAACTGACTTAGAAACATCTAGCCCTGTAACAGTAATGACTGCTGAAGAGATCAAGCTAAGTGGTTTTACTCGTGTTGAAGATGTTTTAAACCAACTTCCACAAATAGAAGCCGCTCAAAGCTCATTCTTAGCTAATGGCGCAACAGGTACTGCAACTGTTGATTTACGTGGTTTAGGCTCAAACAGAACTCTAGTGTTAATAAATGGTCGCAGAATGCAGGCTGGTAGTATTACCTCTCAAGTTGCTGACATTAACCAAATTCCAGCCTCTTTAATTAAACGCGTTGATGTACTAACAGGTGGCGCAGCTGCAGTATACGGTGCAGATGCCGTTGCTGGTGTTGTTAACTTTGTTATGGATGATGAGTTTGATGGTATTTCACTAAATGTGGGCTCATCAGGCTTTCAGCACAACAATGATAACAAGTACATGCAAGGTTTGATGGATGACAAAGGTTATGACTACGATACAGGTAATACTGGAATCGATGGTAAAGCTTATAGCATCGATTTTACTGTTGGTGGTGGATTTGATGGTGGTAAAGGTCATGCCGTAGGTTATGTTACTTATAACCGTCAAAACGAATTAGTACAAGGTACTCGAGACTATTCATCGTGTGCTTTAGGTGGCAATGGCCAGTCATGTAGTGGTTCTGCTACGACTCCAAATCCTCATTTTGATATTTACCCGGTTGTAGACGGTGATGTTGATTACGATCAGAATCTTTTTGGTTATCTGAATCCAAATGGCCAAGGTTTTATGGAAGATGATGGCTACCGTTACAACTTTGCACCGGTAAACCATTTTTTACGTCCAAATGAGCGTTTTACGTTTGGTACATTTATTGATTATGAAATAAATGAACACTTTAGACCATATTTAGAATTTTCATTTATGCACAACAGAACAGCAGGCCAAATCGCTGAATCTGGTACTTTTTATAACGAAGAAATTTTATTCGATTATAACAACCCATTATTATCTGATCTTCAAAAAGAACAACTACAAACGTTATTTGGCCAAGGCAGCGATGACCAATTTGTTGCATACATTGGTAAACGTAACGTTGAAGGTGGTCCACGAGAGGATAACCTTGAGCATACGTCATACAGAATCTTGACAGGTATGGAAGGTGAGATTAACGATAGCTGGTCTTACGATATTAGCTATAACTACTCTGCAACAACATCAAGCTCAGTTTATAAAAATGACTTACTTTCGCCAAAAATTGCTCCACGCGTTGGCGCTGTAGGTACAGAGTGTGATACTGCAGATGGTTGTTTGCTATATAACGTATTTGAATTAGATGGTGTTACCGCAGAGCAGGCTGGGCAATTAGCTGGTGTTGGAACACAAACCGGTTTAGTAACACAGATTATTTACAGTGGTTACGTTACCGGTGAATTTGATTGGAGCCTACCTTCTGCATCAGCTCCTATCGCTGCAGTATTCGGTTTTGAACGTCGTGAGCAAGATTATGAACGTGTTTCAGATACGGTATACGAAGAAGGTCAACTATTAGGTCAAGGTGGTCCATCTCCAAGTTTGTACGGTGCTATTGATGTAAATGAAGTTTATGGTGAATTACAAATTCCTGTACTTGACGAGTTAAATGTATCAGCCGCTGCTCGCTGGTCTGATTATTCAACAACAGGTTCAGACACTACATACTCAATTGGTACAGATTACACGATTGCAGATGCATATAAACTAAGAGCAAGCTATGCAAAAGTTGTGCGCGCACCAAATGTTGGTGAGTTATTCTCTGCACAAAGTATTAGCTTATGGAGTGGTGCGGATTCGTGTTCAGGCGATACCCCTGCATTCTCACAAAGTCAGTGTGAAAATACTGGTGTAAGTGCTTCACAGTACGGTGGTATTGGTGAGTCTCCAGCGGGTCAATATAACCAATTCGCAGGTGGTAATCAGTTACTAGAACCAGAAGAAGGTGATACATTTACAATCGGTTTAGTTGCAAATCCATTAGATGGATTCAACTTCTCAATTGATTACTTCAAGATTGAAATTGAAAAAGTAATTGGTGTTGTAGGTGCAGAAAGAATTATTAACAACTGTGCTGAAACAGGCGATGCATTCTTCTGTGACAATGTTACTCGTAGCCCATCTGGCAGCTTATGGTTAGGTCAAGCTGGTTTCGTTACAAACTTGAGCGATAACATTGGTGGTCAAACATGGGAAGGTGTTGACTTTACAGCAGCTTACAAAATGGACCTAGAAGAAGGTGCATTAAACTTTGATATTAATGGTTACTACAGCATTCAAAAAGAAGTTGAACCTATTTTAGGTGATGCGGATTTAGCTTACGATTGTTCAGGCACTATTAGTACAGACTGTTTTGCATCTCCGAAATGGCGTCACACAGCTAATGTAAATTACTTACGTGATGATTGGCGTGTTGGTGTTAAATGGCGTTATTACGGAACTGTAGATTATGAAGGAACTGCAGATACGTTATTAATTGATGATGGTGGTATAGAAGCATATAACTTTATTGATGTTTCGGGTAGCTACTCATATAACGAGCATTTAACCTTTACTGGCGGTATGAATAATATCTTCGATAAAGAGCCACCGTTAGTTGGTAACACTGTAGCTTCTAATGCAAACACTGTAGCTGGTTTTTATGACACGTTAGGTCGTTTTGTTCATGTAAGCTTTAACTTGAAATTCTAATATTAGAAATTTAATTAAAAGGCCCATAGTCACGTGACTATGGGCCTTTTTTGTATTTAACACATTGCTTTAATAGGTGTCTTTTAAGTCAGACCCTAATATGAATTTTTATACTTCTAGCTATCGTGAATTTTAAGTGTGATATTTACTTTTTAAATTTAACCTCCCCCGATTCAAACTTTACCCCACTCTAAAAGATACACATTTACCTTTGTAACTCTTTTGCTGTAATAAGGTTGCAAAACTATTTTTTCTAAACATTCATTCCAAAAATCAATAAGTGCAAAAATTACATTAATGTTATTTTTGCACCGTGTTTATTTTGTGTTACCTTAACTTGTTGTAACTAAAGGCATTTTTTTAGTTAGCCAAGTGTTGACCTTTTGGTTGGGTTGGGACTACTATTCAAATCGAAATAGGTACTGTGATTAATTACAGACCAGGTAGAAAGTAAAATAATTAAAATAGTATTCTAGGGAGAATCCAATGTTAAATAATCAAGTTTCAAAAGCTGTTCGCTTAGCGATTGCTTTTGGTGCAGCATCTACAGCTGTCTTTTCTGCAAACTCGATGGCTGCTGATGAAGGCGTTGAAAAAGTAGAGCGTATTCAAGTTACCGGTTCACGCATAAAGCGAACTGATATTGAAACAACTGTACCAATTACATCAATTGGCCGAAGCGATATTATTCAAATGGGCGCATTGAATGTAGCCGATGTATTGAATCAGTCACCAGTTACTATTGCTGGCTCAAACCAATCAAATAGTGCATTTGGTACTACGGGTGTTGGCTTAAATACAACATCGCTACGTAATTTAGGTTCTTCAAGAACATTAGTATTAGTTAACGGTCGTCGCTTTGTATCAGGTGTTTCACCTTCAACTGGTTATGCGGTTGATTTAAACGCAATTCCAGCATCAATGATTGAGCGAATTGATATTCTTAAAAGCGCTTCATCTGCAGTTTATGGTTCAGATGCTGTTGCAGGTGTTGTGAATATCATAACACGTAGCGATTTTGAAGGTGTTGAGGTTAATGCTCAAACAGGTATTTCAGATGAATCCGATCGTGAAAAATACTCTTTAAACCTTACGGCAGGTAATACATGGGATTCAGGTAGTGTTACAATTGCAGCTGGATATGATGACGATAAAGGCCTTAAATCATCTGACCGTAATTTCTCTAAATATGACCAAGCTATATTTTTGAATGATGAAGGTGGTGAATATGTAGGTGTTCAAAACTCTTCATACCCACCTCAAGGCCGTGTTGGCGGATATAATGCTGATGGTACACCTTATGTCGGTGATGAGAATTCATTCAATCGTGCTTCTTATCGACAGTTAGTGACTCCGCTTGAACGTAAATACGCAGCAGTTAACTTTAAACAAGATATTTCAGATAGTGTTCACTCTTTCACGGAAGTAAACTGGAATTCATCTAAAACATACAACTCAACTACTGAGCCTACACCTTTTACTACTGACGACGTATATCTGCCTTCACGTGGCGGCGTTGGTGGCATTAAGCTAGGTAGCCCTTTAGTGCCGGAATTGTTGCGCCAAAATTTAATGGCTGATAATCCAGACTTAACCGCGGGTGATAATATCCCTACGTTAGTTCGTCGTATGGTTGAATTTGGTGCACGTTCGACAGACTTAGAGCGTGATACTATTCGTATTGCTACAGGTATTGATTGGGACATTAATGACAACTGGCTTTTAAATACATATATTTCTTGGGGTAAAACAGACCAACGTCAAGAAAATGGCGGCCAAATTAATGTTGAACGTGCTGCTAATGCACTTGATGTTTATACTAACTCAGCGGGCAATGTTCAGTGTTCAAATGAGCTAGCTGTTTTACAAGGCTGTGTACCTTTAGATTTATTTGGTGCAGGAACTTTATCTGATGAAGCTGTGGCGTATGTAAAATCACCAGCAAAATCTCAGGGTCAAGTTGAACAATTTATATTCTCTACAACTCTTTCTGGTGAACTACCAATTGAACTAGAAGGTGGTATGGTTGGTTTGGCTGTAGGCGCAGAACATCGTCTTGAAAAAGGTTCATATTCTCCAGGTGATTTAGCTCAAACTGGTGCATCGAGTACGAATAAATCGGATCCTACTGATGGAAGTTTTTATACTAACGATGTTTTTGTAGAAACTGTTTTACCAGTACTAGAAAATGTTGAACTAGATTTAGCCGCTCGTTACTCAGATCATGAAATTGTTGGTGGCCAAACAACTTGGAATGCAGGTGTTCAGTATTCTCCAACTGATACAGTAAAACTAAGAGCATCAGCTGCACGAGCAATTCGTACACCAAATATTGCTGATCTATTTGGTGGTAGAGGTGAAACATTTGCTGGTATAACAGACCCTTGTGATTCAATTACTGCATCATCAACAGGTAATGTTGCGGCAAACTGTCTTTCTATCCCAGAAGTTGCTAACAGAGTTGCTGCTGATGGTGGATTTAATTTGACAACAATTGAACGCCAAAGTACCGGTGGTTATGTTGGCGGTAATGAAGAAGTAAAAGAAGAAACTTCAGATTCATTTAGTGTTGGTGCTATATGGCAAGTAACGGATGAGTTCTCATTAACTCTAGATTACTACGATATTGCTGTAGATAATGCAATTGCGACTACAGGTAGAACAACAGTATTAAATCGATGTTACGGTGTTAGCCCATCTGAATTTGATTCAAATTGTGGTGGTGCAATACGCGACACTAGAGGTGCTTTAACAGAGGTAAGTTCTGGTACAAGTAATGAAAATGATTTAAGTACAAAAGGATTAGATATTGAATTAAGCTACAAACAAGAGTTTGCTTACGGCGAATTCTCTGCTGATTTAATATGGAATCACTTGTACGAATACCTTGAAACATCGATTGAGTCAGGTGAAGAGATTGACTACAGAGGTGAAGTATTAACGCCTACAAATCGAGCAAACCTGAACTTAGGTTATGCAGTCGATGACTTTGCGGTATCATGGCGCATGAAGTACTGGGCAAGCTCAAATGATAGTAATATCGAAGGTAACCAAAACTTCTCAACGGGCGCTCCGTTAGACAAGTTCAATAGATTCCCAACTGTTATATATCATGACCTATCAGGTACTTATAACATTGCAGATGGTACAGATGTTACTTTATCAGTTAGAAATGTTTTTGATAAACAACCTCCTGTAGCAAACCAAAGCTCTGTAAGTGGAGCAACAGGTGTAAATACTGTTGGTGAAGCTTATGATGTTACTGGTCGTTACTTCCAATTGAGTTTTACTACTAAATTCTAATTGTTATTTATATAAGAACGATAAAAACCGCGATTTTAATCGCGGTTTTTTTATGAATAAATTTTATATACATTAATAAATTATGTGCCGTAGTTATTTTTGAAAAATAGCCTTATACTTAAAAAGAATATTTAAATAAATCCAATCATATAATTTAGCGAGATATAAATGAAAGAAGTCCGATCTTTTATTAAAACAGCATCATTAACAGATCTTGAAAAAGCTCAACAGCTTATCAATGATGCAATTTCAAAATATACCCAGCAGCAAAAAGCGAAACAGGAAGTTTTGGATCTTTTAAAAGAAAAAGGACTTACGCTAGAAGATTTACAAGATGGAGCATCTGACAAGCGCACTAAAGTTAAGCCTAAGTACCGTATGGAACTTAATGGTGAGACTATAGAATGGACAGGCCGTGGTCGCCGCCCTAAAGCGTTCGAAGGTGTTGAGCTTGAAAAGTTTTTAGCCTAAAGCTAAATTAAGAGAAGCTTCGGCTTCTCTTTTTTGTTTACATTTAATTAAATAAAATTATAAATGCCATAGCAATAATTTGCTAAAACTCCCTTATTAAAATCTATTCCCTCCATGAGCTATACACTAAGACCTTACCAGCCAGAAGCTTAAGAGCGCACGGCTTTATACCTGATAACCCAGCTATAAGCAGTTTATCTCAGTTATTGGGCTGCAGTATCCGACTAACTCAATTACAACCAGAGTCTTTGCTAAATACAACATGATTTATTAATGGTTTTAAAGTTAATGAGAGAAAGCACTTGATTGTTTACTTTTTAGTATCAAAAAACAAGTGTTTGTAAATTAAACGTGTAATTAGTTACCAAGGTGTTGACGTCATGGTTAGGTTAGGATTACTATCTAGGTACAGATGGGTACTACATTGAATAGTAAACCCACTTTTGAAAAAACAAAATAATAAATAAGTATTCTAGGGATAATCAAATGTTAAACAATAAAATTTCAAAGGCAGTTCGCTTAGCGATTGCTTTCGGTACAGCATCAACAGCTGTTTTTTCTGCAAACGCAATGGCTGCAGATGAAGGAGCTGAAAAAGTAGAACGTATTCAAGTAACTGGTTCACGCATAAGTAAAGCTAGTCTTTCTCAACCAGCACCTATTGTTACTATTTCTGCAGAAGATATAGCAAAAGCTGGTACTCCTGATTTAGGTAGCATTTTAGCGGAATTACCTGCGATTGGTTCTACCGATACGTTAGTCGGAAATAATGATAGTAACGCATCCGCTGGTGTAAGCTCTGCAGATTTAAGGCGTTTAGGAGCTGCAAGAACATTGGTTCTTGTTAATGGTAAGCGCCATGTAGCTGGAGCCCCTGGATCGTCACAAGTAGATTTAAATTCAATTCCTTCTGCCTTGATTGAGAGAATTGAAATCATTACAGGTGGTGCTTCTGCTATTTATGGTTCTGATGCTGTTTCAGGTGTTGTGAATGTTATTTTAAAAGACAGTTTTGATGGCCTGCAATTTAACGCATCTGTTGGCAATTCAACAGAAGGAGTGGGAACAGAAAACCATAGTTTAAGTATTGTTGCTGGTACTGAAATTGCTGGCGGTAAAGGTAATATCACATTTTTTGCTGGTAAAGATAGAATTCGACAAGTGTTAGGTACTGACCTACGCCAAGCGAATGCCTATGGCACAGTTGATAACCCATTAAACACGGGTGAAAATGACGGTATTCCAGACCGAATAACTGTTCCAAATGTACTATCAGAGAGAATTAGTGATAATGGTGTTATCAATCCATTTGGGGCCGATGGAAGCATCTATACATTTAATGATATGGGTATTGCTGAACTTATGCCTGCTAGAGAGGCAAGTGGTAGCTTTGCTTTTGGTAATTTTCCTGATGGTTGTGAATTCTGTGCGAATACTCAAGAATATGAAAACTTATTACCTGAACTAGAAAAAATAACAATTGGTTCTACTCTAAATTATAATATTACAGATGATCACGCATTTTATAGTGATTTTAAGTTTATCCGTTCTGAAATTGAACAACAATTTCAACCTTCTTTCCGATTCGGTAACATTAATATAAATGTTGAAGATAATCCTTATTTAGACCGAGACCTACGTCAGAAATTACTAAATGAAGGTACTAGCAATATATCTATGGCTAAGTTCTTCGGCGAACTTGGAAATCGAAGCGCAGATAACAAACGTGAGTTATTCCGAATTGTTACAGGATTTAAAGGGTTGTTCACTTTAAGCGAAACAGACTTCGACTATGATTTTTATTATGTTTATGGTCAAACTGATAACCGCCGTAAAACACTTAATGATCTTATTCCTAGTAACTTAACAGCTGCACTTGACGCTGTAATAGACCCTGCTACGGGTGAGGTTGCGTGTAGAAGTCAAGTTGAAAGTTTGCAAGGTGAAGGCTACACAGATCCAGCAGGTGTAAACCCTAGTGCTTGTACGCCATACAATGCATTTGGTTTCGGTCAAGTTTCTGACGCGGCAAAAGATTATGTCTCAGCGGACGTTACTCGTACAGATAAAATCACACAAGAGTTTATTGGTGGTAGTGTAACTTTTGATACTGGTGAGTTTTTTGAACTTCAAGGTGGTGCAGTTGGTTTTGCAGCAGGTTTTGAATACAGAGAAGAAACTTCTGAAAGTATAACAGATGAGTTTACTAAAGCAGGATTTTTAACAAATGCTGCCACTCCAGATGCATATGGTGAGTTTGATGTTACAGAAGGGTTTATAGAGGTAAACTTACCTTTATTAACTGATGTCGCTTTTGCAAAAGAGCTTAGCCTTGATGCTGCTTATAGAACAGCGGATTACTCTCATGCTGGTACAGCGGATGCTTGGAAAGTAGGTGTTTTGTATCGCCCAATTGATGACGTTCGTATACGTGGTACGTACGGACAAGCAGTGAGAGCACCAAATATTTCTGAAGCTTTTGATCCTCAGTCACCGGGTTTTGGTCGTGTTGCAGATCCTTGTGATGCAGATAACATTGGAGATAATCCAAATCGTGCAGCTAACTGTGCAGCTCTAAATATTCCTGCAGACTTTCAAGCAAATGATAATGTGAGCGTAGATGTTATTAGTGGTGGTAATCCAGACTTAGAGTCTGAAACATCAACGTCATTAACTGCCGGTGTTATATGGACTCCTAGCTTCTTTGAAAACTTCTCGGTTACAGTTGATTACTATGATATTGAAATCGAAGATGCGATTTCGTTCATTGCAACACAAAGCATTGCAGATAACTGTGTTGACGCTGCAGGTGGACCAGACCAGTCATTTTGTTCTCAGATAGACCGTGATCCAACCACTCGTGATGTTACTTTAGTTCGCTCAGGTTATTTAAATGCCGCAGCGACAACTACTCGTGGTATTGAAGCTGATTTTGATTACAACATGAATTTGGCTGATTATTCTTTAGAAGGGGACTTAAAACTTAATCTATTCGTAAATCACCTTATTGAGCTTGAAGATTTCGAATTTCAAAATCGCCCAGATAAAGTAAATGTAGAAAATGGTGAAGTGGGTGACCCAGAGTGGCAAGCTAGGTTCTCTGCAGTTTATAAGTACAATGATTTAGTAGTTAACTGGACCTCACGTTATATAGACCGTTCTGCTAGATTTGATCTATCTCCGGAAGGCGATATTGAAGAAGATCTTAAGCCAGGTTATGTAGGTTCGATCATAACGCATGATATTTCTGCAAGTTATCATGTATTTGATAACACACGTGTAGGTTTCGGTATTCGTAATCTTATGGATAAATTACCGCCAGCGTATATTTCAGCTAGCGGTGGAAACGAAGCTATTTATGATGCTATAGGTAGACGCTTCTTCGCTAACCTAAGCGTTGAATTTTAATTAATGAGTTAACTTAATTCTTAAAAGATAAACCCTATAAATAATTTTTATAGGGTTTTTTTCATCAAACTTCTATTAAATAAAATTAAAGTTTAAAACTCCTAGCCATTATTTGCTAAAATCTCCTCATTCAAATCCAATTATTTTCCCATGAGCTATAAACTAAGACCTTACCAGCAAGAAGCCGTAGAACGAACCGTTTTACACTTTAGAAAGAGTAATGATCCTGCCGTTATCGTGCTACCAACTGGTGCAGGTAAAAGCCTTGTTATTGCTGAGCTTGCACGCATAGCTAAGCGAAAAGTATTAGTACTTGCTCATGTAAAAGAGTTGGTTGAGCAAAATTCTCAAAAATATAAAAGTTTTGGTTTAGAGGCGAGTATATTTTCAGCTGGCTTAAAAGAAAAATCATTAAACCATCAAGTAACCTTTGCCAGTGTGCAATCACTGTCCCGTAATTTAAATAAATTAAATGAGCATTATTCATTACTTATTATTGACGAATGCCACAGGGTAAATGGGGATAAAAAAAGCCAGTACGGAAAAGTAATAAGCAGTTTAAAAGAATATAACCCTCAGTTAAAAGTATTGGGTTTAACCGCAACACCTTATCGATTGGGAATGGGGTGGATATACCATCATCATTATCATGGCTTTGTTAAAGGAACTAAAGAAAGCCCGTTTAAAAGTTGTATTTTTGAATTGCCGCTCAGGTATATGATCAAACATAATTATTTAACGCCGCCAAACGAAGTTGATGCAGCGATTAGCCATTATGATTTTTCGTCTTTAGATAGTAATGCATTTGGGCAATATACGTCTGATGATATGAATGCGCTTTTAAAAAACAGTGAGCGCGCTACGAAAGCTATATTACAGCAAGTAATTCAATACAGTGAAGAGCGTGAAGGTGTTATGGTTTTTGCCGCCACAGTAATGCATGCTCAGGAAATATTAAGCTACCTACCAGCTCATCAAAGTGCACTTATAACAGGTGATACGCCAAACACTGAGCGCGATAAAATCATTAAGCAATTTAAAGCTAAGCAATTAAAGTATCTAGTTAATATATCGGTATTAACAACCGGCTTTGATGCACCGCATGTCGACTTTATTGCTATATTAAGGCCTACAGAATCAGTTAGTTTGTATCAACAAATTGTGGGGCGAGGCTTGAGGTTATCTGAATCAAAAACGGATTGCTTGGTAATAGATTATGCTGGTAACGGTTTTAATTTATTTCACCCTGAAGTGGGCGATAAAAAAGGCGATAGTGATAATGAGCCTGTGCAGGTACTTTGTCCTGGCTGTGGTTTTGCGAATATATTTTGGGGTAAAACTGATTCAGCAGGAAAAGTAATAGAGCACTTTGGCAGACGTTGTAAAGGGTTGTTAGAAGACGATAGTGGTCATAAAGAGCAGTGCGATTATCGTTTTAGGTTTAAAGAGTGTGAGCAGTGCGGTGCCCAAAACGATATTGCTGCACGACAATGCCATGATTGCGGCGCTGTAATGGCCGACCCTGATGATAAGTTACGTAATGCGTTAAACCTAAAAGACGCACTTGTGCTTCGATGTAGTGGGTTATCGGTAACTCAACTTAAAGATGAACTTATTAAAGTAACGTATTTTGATGAAGATGGCGCAAGTTGCGATGAGGTATATAATCTTGCCAGTAGTGGTGGGCAGTTTATATTTAATAAACAATTTGGTAAACGCGTGAGTCATGGGCAAACACCGATAGACTTCAAAACGGCAGAGCAGGTAATAAAGGCACAATTTGAATTAGTGCCACCAGATTTTGTTATTGCACGAAAAAGTAAAAAGTATGGTTGGAAAGTGGCTGATAAGCTATTTGACTATAAAGGGGGTTTTAGAAAGGCAAATCAGTTAAGCCGCTAGGCTTAACTGATAGAGTACTCAGGACAAGAGCTAATTAAGGTTCTTCACCGTCCATTAATCCCCAGCCATCACCGTATCCATTAAAGCTATTAGCAATACTTTCAATGTATTGCTCTGCTTGTCCTAGAAGGGTGTGCTCTGGCACCATTTGTACTTGAGTGATTACTTCCCAAACGCCAGTGTCTTTGCATTTTTCGAGCTCAGCATTTTGAACTAATGCATCAGAGACTATTTCTTTAGCAAATTTTTCAGCATCGGCTTCTTGTTCAAATAAAATAAAAAAATCGATTTGGTGCATTTTATTTAAATCAATGCCAGCAGCGGCTATTTCGGCTAAAAGTTGGCCGTTATCATCATCAGGGAATTGCATTAAAAACTCATTTAAAATTAATTTTTTATTCGTAGGCACTATTGTAACTAAAATATTGTCTTAACGCGTACTAATTTTAATTATGCTGATATTTATTCAAAGTTAAATTTACGCGTTAGATTGTTATTAAGTTAATGTGTTGCTCATTATGGCTATGCTAATATGCGGGTAATTAACTAGTTTTTTGTAAGATATTAAAAGTAAGGATATTTACTTGTTTATTAAGTTTTTACGTTGCATGTGTGTTGTGAGCGCTTTAATTGCGACAAATAGCTATGCGGCAGAAAAAGTCATAGAAGATTACGAAATTGAAGGGTTAAGTGGCGATTTAGAAAATAACGTAGCTCTTTACCTCAAGCAGTTAATTGGCGAGAAGCCAACCCGTACACTTCGCCGTTATGCTCAAAAACAAGTACAAAATAGCATCAAAGCACTTGGCTATTATAGCCCGACCGTCGAGGTTATTTATGATAAAGACGACAGCGAACTAATTGTTAAAGTTGAACGGGGGCCTGCAACTCGCATAGAAGCAATTAATATTACGCTAAACGGTGATGGTCAAAGCGATACCCAATTACAGGCATTGATTAAAAGCAATCACTTAAAGCAAGGTGATGTTTTAAATCATGGTAAATATGACTCTGCTCATAAAAAAATAGAATCTATGTTGCTGGAGCTTGGTTATTTTGATGCTAAGTGGCCAGCGCGCAAATTAGAAGTGTCGCTTAAAAAAAATAGTGCTGTTATTACTTTCATAATTGATACCGGAGTTAGGTATGAGTTTGGCGATATACAAATTGCCAGTAGTACACCCGCTGAAAAATACATACGCTCTATAGCGCCTTTCTCGCAGGGCCAACCTTATAAATCAACACATATTGCTGACTATAACTTGGATTTATCAAGTACCCCTTATTTTGCCAGTGTACGTGTTTATGCTGACATTGCAGCGCGCAAAAACAGCCAAGTACCGATTAAAGTTGAAGTATTACCCAAGCCAGCTAACAGCTATGAAATTGGCGGTGGTTTTAGTACTGACTTAGGGCCCAAGGTGCGTTTTAAATGGAGTAAACCGTGGATCACAGAAGACGGCCATTACCTCGAAACTAATTTAAATGTGGCACAAAAGCAGCAAGATATTTCCATGGCTTATACAATTCCGGTTGATGATCCTAATGATGATTTATGGCGATTCTCTGTCGGTTATAAATTAGAAGATGAGCTCACAAACGACACTTACAGTGAAATATTAACGGGGCAAGTTCAGCGCCAATGGTTGACCGAAAATAAGTGGGTGCGTACTGCATTTTTACGCCGCGACCAAGAAACCTACCGTATTGGTGATGAAGACGAAGAAAGTACCGAAATGTTAATGCCTGGCATTAGCTACGCGCGCAAAAAATCAAAAGGCGGCACGACTCCTTATTGGGGAGAGCAGTGGCTTATATCTGCTGAGTTTGGCTTAGATGATGTGCTTTCGAGTACTAATCTGATTAGGGTGCAAATGCAACATGCATGGCTACGCACTTATTTTGACCGCCACTTGGTGTTTTTAAAAGCGAATGTAGGAGCAATGCTTGTTGATGATATTAACAACGTGCCATTTTCACTTCGGTTTTACGCAGGTGGCGATCAAAGCGTTCGTGGTTTTGCGTACCAATCAATTTCGCCTGAGAACGATGACGGCGAGCTAATAGGTGGTAAGTATTTACTATCGGGGACGATGGAATATAACTACCAGTTTGCTAAAAATTGGCGAGCAGCTTTATTTGTTGATGGTGGTACTGCGACTAATGATTTTTCTGATGATTTTGAAGTAGGTGCTGGTTTTGGTTTTCGCTATTTAACTCCCGTTGGCCCCGTGCGTATAGACCACGCTTGGGGATTAACAAAAGAAAGTAAAAGCACACGTTTAAGTATTACCATAGGGCCAGAAATTTAATGTCAGTATTAAAAAAGATAACAGCCGCCGTAAGTGCTATTTTTGTCACGTTAGTTGTTGCACTATTTTGTTTGTTATTTACCGCACCCGGTAATCAATTTATTGCTTATAGTGCAAACAAAGCAGTAGATGGACTACATATTGAAATTAAAGATGGCCGTTTTATTTATAATGATGCCTTTAATGTACGCTTTGCTAGCAACGGATTGGACTTTAATGCACAACAATTGAAAATTGATTTGTTTTGGTGGCAGTGCGATGGAATTTGTATAGATAACTTAAGTGCTAAATCTATAAATTTAACATTACCAAAAACTGCAGAGTCACAAGAAGAAGCCGCTGCAGAGCCGCTCGAAAAAATCAGCTTACCTTTTAATATTGCTGTAAAAAACATTGCGATCAATAAATTTACTCTAGAGCATCCAAGTGCAAACGTAAGCGTTAATAATTTTAAACTCTCAGCAAAAGCAGAGGGTTCAAAGCTGACGGTTAAAAGCCTGAATATTCCCACCATACTTGTTGCCTTAAAAGAGCAAGAACAAGATGCGAAAACACAAACGGCGCAAAATACTCAAGCGCCTTTAACGCACCTACCCGCATTGCCTAATATAGAATTTACTTCGCCACTTGATTTAGTTGTTGAAGACTTTGAAATAGCTAAAATTACGATTGAGCAAAACGAAGCCCAACATGTTATTGAAAACATCTCGCTGCAATTAAGTGTGGAAGATGCGGTTATTAATTTAGAGTCATTCTCAGCAAAGTATGAACAGTGGCAGCTTAATACGCATCTTAATGCTGAGCTTGCAGGGAATTTGCCCGTGAAAGGGGATGTTGTTTTACAAAGTGACGAGCACCAAGCCAATTTGCAGTTGAATGGCGACTTATCAAATCTAAACTTAAATTTAGAAACACAGGGGCAATATCCGCTTAGTTTAACGGCAACGGCAAATTTAAAGCAAAAAAACTATCCATTTGAGTTAAATGGAAAAATTAAGCTGTGGCTTATTGATGCACAAAGTAATGAACTTAAAGTACGAAATGTTAGCCTTAACGCACAAGGTAATGTTGACGACTATCAGCTTAGCCTACAGGCGAATAGCCAACTAGGCGCGTACCCAGCTGTTGACTTAAATACCCAATTAAAAGGCAGTCTCACCAAAGCAACTTTACAAGCGCTAAGCATTAAAGCGAACGAAAGCAGTGCAACTATAGAAGCCAATGTTGATTGGCAAAAAGGCATACAGGCTAACTTTAATGGCACGCTTGCTAACTTAAAAGCGCAGTACTTAACTGATGCCGCTACCAGTGATATTTCAGGACAGTTTAAAGGCTCGTTTAATGTAGCTGACGACAAGTGGCAGCTACAAATGAATAATACAAAGTTAAGCGGATTACTTAACGACGTGCCACTAGAATTTGCCTCAAACTTTAAGCTAGACAACACGTTAAAAGCTAATATTGATAGCTTTTATTTAAGTAGCGGCACCAATAAATTAGCACTAAGCGGGCAAGTTGATGATACTTGGCGGGTTGATGGCAAAGTAACGCTAAGAAGTGATGAAAAAGCTAATATTCCATTTACTGCTGACGGCAACGCAAATTTAAAAGTAAGGGGGGAAAGGTTAACGCCCTCTGTTGATTTAGCACTAATACTCGATCGCTTTATTTTTGATGAAATAAACATTAATAAACTATCAGTAAAAGGGCAGTTAGATACCGCAGCCGATTGGCAAACCGATGTTTCGGTAAGTGTTGGTTCGGTGCTTGTAGCCGAACAGCAAATTAATAGCGTTAAAATTGATATTAGCGGCGACAAAACAGATCACCAACTTACGGCATCTATAAATGCCGAGCAAGGCAGTGTAGAGCTTGAAGTTAATGGCAAAATTAATAATACCACTTGGAATGGCGAGCTTAGTAATGTAACGCTCAGCGATAAAAAGCTTAGTTTTAGTAATACTAAAAATATTGCCATTATGGTTAATACGCAAAGTGGCGACTTTGATGTGAGTGCACATTGTTGGGCATCTGAGCAAAGTAAATTATGCATAGACACCTTAGCGCAGTCAAAAAATCTCGGTCAGTTAAATGCTAAACTAAGCAACTTAGCACTTGAAGAACTTAAGCACTTTTTGCCTGACAATATTCGTACTCGCGGTAATATAGCTGGCGATGTGGCACTTAACTGGCAAAGCGGTGCGCTTAAAACATTACGTGCAAATATCGATTCTACTGATTTAACAGCGGTACTTACCTCTGAAGAAGATCGTTTTAAATTACCTATTGAAACATTAAGCATTAGTGCGTTTTCGGATTCTCAAATTGGCAAGCTTGAAGCTAATTTAGAATCAAGTGTGCTTGGGAAAATAAACACACAAATTAATATCGATGATATACAAAATACGCAAGCGCTTAATGGCACCATTAATATCGATAAAATACTCCTTTCAGACTTACAACCTTTTCTTGAAACCCTTGAGCAGTTAAAAGGTGATATTAGCGGGAAAGTGGCGTTAGCTGGTACGTTAAAAGATCCTTTATTAAATGGCGAACTTAATGTGAGCGATATTAGTTTAGAGGGCGAGCAACTACCTATAGCGCTGCAAAAATCAAACATAAACGTATTGTTTGATAAAACAACAGCCACAATAAAAGGCAACTTAAACGACAATCAAGGCGGTAAAATAAATCTCACCGGTGACGTTGATTGGCAAGGTGCGCAACCTGCTGTAAATGTTGCGGTAGTTGGCGAGCAGTTTTATGTACGTGCGCAGCAAGGGGTCACTTTTAAAGTATCGCCGGATTTAAAAATAGGCTTGGCTAATAATGCACTCAAGCTTGCTGGTGAGGTAGTTGTGCCTTACGGTCGTATAATGATTGAAGAGCTTCCTGAGGGCGCGGTGCAAGTTAGCGATGATGAAATTATTGTTGATCAAAAAACTGAGGCCACCGAGACAGTCCCGTTTGATTACGACATAGATTTAAAAGTGATTGTTAAAAACGATGTAAAAGTAGAGTCGTTTGGCTTGGAATCAAAAGTTGCGGGTGATTTAGCGATAAAAATGAGTCAAGGTGCGCCAATTATAGCCACAGGTGAGCTTAACTTAATTGAAGGTACTTACTTAGCCTTTGGGCAAGATTTAATAATCAGCACCGGGCAAGTAGGTTTTAGCGGTTCAATTGAACAACCATTTTTAAATATTAAAGCAATACGTAACCCAGATACGACTGCAAATGGTGTGATTGCAGGGGTTACGCTCACAGGTAATGTTGAACAACCAACGCTCAAGATATTTTCTGAGCCTGCGATGGATCAAGCACAAGCACTTGCATATTTACTTAATGGCCAACCTTTAGGCGATGGAGAAAGTTCGTCAAGCGATGCTATGCTTACACAGTTATTACTTTCTCAAGGGGTTAGCCGCAGCGAAGGGGTTGTTTCTAAGGTAGGTGAAACCTTTGGGTTGTCAGATGTAAGTTTAAGCTCATCAGGTAGTGGTGATAGTACCAAAGTAGAAATATCAGGATACGTAGCACCCAGTTTGCAAGTTAAATATAGCGTGGGTGTATTTGATTCGCTCAGTGAAGTGGCTGTGCGATATCAGTTACTTTCACAGTTATACATAGAGATAACAAGCGGCCTATATCAAAATGTTGATGTGCTATATAAGTTTGATTGGGAATAACCAAAACCATAAGAATTATAAGGATATAGGCGATGAAAAAAACTATATTGCCAGCTCTGCTTGGTGTTTTATTAAGCGGGTGTGCTCAGCAACTCAGCAATGATGTTGCTAATCAAGAGCTACCTTTAATGAGCGCTAGTGAGGTAATTGCTAGTGCAACAGATAATGATTGGCGAGTAGTGAACGCTAAAAATATTTTAAAGATAACGCTGCCAACGGGCGATGCGTACATTGAGCTTAATGAACAGCTTGCCCCAAAGCACGTTCAAAACATTAAAAAGTTAGCGCGAGAAGGGTTTTATAAAAATACTAGTGTGTATCGATTTGTTGAAGGTTTTGTGGCTCAAGGTGGCGACAGTTCGGGTAAAAAGTTAATTAAAACTGCAGATAAAACAGTTCCAGCTGAGTTTTATTTAACAACAAACAAACCCCTTTTAATTACTGAGTTAAATGGTGACGGATATGCGCCAGTTACCGGCTTTTTAAACGGCTTTGCAGTAGCTCAAAACTCAGCACATACACAAACATGGCAAGTGCATTGTAGTGGTGTGTTTGCCATGGCGCGCGATAACGATATAAATAGTGCGAGCACGGAGTTTTTTGTAACGATAGGGCAAGGCCCGCGCTACCTTGATAAAAACATTACGGTGTTTGGTCGAGTGTTAGAGGGTATAGAGCATTTTAACCGTTTAGCGCGCACACCAACTGAAGGTAAGGCATTTAACCCAATTACCAATATACAGGTGCTTGGCGATGTACAAAGCGATAAAAGTATATTTAAAGTGATGAAAACAAACTCACCGGTGTTTAAAAACTTAATCAGTGCTCGTAAAAACCGTAATGAGCCCTGGTTTGTTAAAGCACATAATTACGTTGATGTGTGTGGTATGCCCATACCCACTAAGCGCGAAGTTATACCAATCCGCAATAATACTTAATCATTTTACGGGGCTAAACGTGTCGCTACCTGCGTTAAAAGATTCTCATTTACGACTGCATGGATGCAGAAGGTAGAGCAATGCAGGAGCAATTGCCGAGAACAACTAAATAGCGAATTTTTTGCCTAGCTATCAACACGTTTTCCCAGCCTCAAAATAGCTCACTTAATTAAGCGAATTGGTATTAATTAAATATACAAATAGAAAAGGAGCCTAGGCTCCTTTTTCAATACTTATATTCCAGTTTAAAATAATCTACTGACGATTAATTTTAACTGCAAATGGTGTATCGTTATAATGCGTAGAGCGATACGGGTTTATATCAAGCCCACCGCGACGAGTATAACGCGCGTAAACCTCTAACTCTTTAATATTAAGTTGTGTTGTTAAATCGCTATAAATACGCTCAACACATTGCTCATGAAATTCGTTATGCGTTCTGAACGAAATTAAATAACGCAGTAACGACTCGCGACATATTTGCTCGCCAGTGTACCGTATAATCACACTTGCCCAATCAGGCTGGGAGGTAATTAAACAGTTCGATTTAAGTAAATGGCTGTAGAGCGTTTCTGTTACTACGTCATCACTTTTTGCTTTAAGTGAATTAGCATCAATATCGTAATTACTAATCTCAATATCTAAATCATCAATACATTCACCTGGCAGCGCCGTACACGGTAAGCAATTGTAATCATCAGGATTGTATAAAGTCACTTTGACAGAGCTGTTAACCGCGTTTGATAAATCATCAATTAGATGCTGTTTTACTACATCAATGCTTTCAAATCGGGTTTGATTAAAGCTATTTAAATAAAGTTTAAACGACTTTGACTCAATAATATGGCTGCTTTGGCATTCAAAGGTAAATAAGGCCACGGCAACTTGCGGTTTACCCTTATTGTTTAGCCATGAAAGCTCGTAACCAGTCCAAATATCTTGGCCTTTAAATGGCAGCTCTGCTTCGTCAATATTTAAAGCATCACGATTTAGTTTGCGCGCAATAGGGAAAAGCAAGCTTGGCGTGTACACATCTACATACTCAGTAGATTTGCCTAATACGCTACCTTTAAGGTCTGGAGAATTGCTGTAATCTGTCATGTTTGCTCTTAAATAGTTACAATAGGGACATTATATCTAATTTAAATGAGTTTCACAGTATGTCTGTTGCATTGCTTATAGAACAACTTCATCAAAAATTTAGCGAAAAGACCCTTAAAAACACCGCAAAGTACCCACTTATAGCGCACGACGAGCAATGGCCAAGCCCATCAGAAGTTGGCAAGGTTGACGAGCAAGGAAACATTCAATGGCAGGGGGCGCACCAGCAACCAGCAGGTTCACTGAGTGATTTAGCCAATGCACTTGAGCTTGAATTTCCAAAAGAGCTTAGCGAGTTATATGGGCATATGTACGGTGGAAGTATTTTAGCTGTGATTGATGGGCATCAAGTTGAATTACTACAGGCGTGGAATAGTGACGACTTTGACATGCTGCAACAAAATATAACGGGTCACGTTTTAATGAAACGCAAGCTCAAGCAGCCAGAAACGGTATTTATTGGGTTAACAGATAAAGATGATTTACTAGTAAGTGTATTGGTGCACTCTGGAGAAGTATGTTTAGAGCATGTAGGCAAAAACACACACCATGTACTTGCTCCCAACATTAATGCTTTTTTAAAGGCATTAGAGGTTTAAAACGCATTTAATAAATCAGCTTAGCGCTATCACTAAGCTGATTTTAAGCGCTCATTACTAGGGCGTGTTGACCTTTCGTGATTGATTTTGCAGCTGTATGTTTGGTTTTTAGGCAAGGCAGAGCCTATGTAGTGTGGTTATTCCCCATAAATAGGCGATAACGAAGCATAAATGCCAAACATGCGCTGCCCTTTGGGTTCTTTCTAGGGACGATTTACTCTTTGTTGCTCGGTTTTTACTTAGCCCACTAGGTTACAAACCTCGCGCCGCGATTAAATCGTCTCTAGATTGAACAAATTTCAATCCACAAAGGTCAACACGCCCCAATGGTTACTGAAAATCCCACGATATATTAGACACTAAGCCACATGGCTCACATCTAAAGTCGAATAACCCAAACCACGATTCAGGTAATTTCCAATCGCCATTGCAGCTAGGGCATTTTCGTTCAAGCTCAGACGCTTTATCTACGCCGCCTACACGGTATAAGTAATAGTAAGTTGGTTTTTTGGTTAAAAAACTAATTCGCTTTGTTATGTCTTTTCCGCGTCTGTATAAATCGCTTTTAATACTCGATATTTCTTCAAGTGCCGGAAACTCACAACGGGTTGCGCCGTTAATTTGAATTTGATCGCAGGCTTGCCAATCTTCTTGCCATTTAATCAGTGTTTTGTAGTCACCATTAGCAATTGCCGGAATACGAAATAGCGGCACAGGCAAAAAATCATCACCACAATAAAGTGGGCTACACGTATGCACATAGGTTGTGTATAAAATATAACTTGATGGTTCTTTACAGCAATCAGCCCCGTTGGAATGTATATCTTGTCCAATCACTTTTACTTTAGGCGCAAGTAATCCAGCACTATGTAACTTTTCGATACTGTGCTTAACAAACGGGCTGTTATTTAGCGGGTGCATTGCATCTTCGGTCGGGCACATAACACGGGTAATAAAAAAGCCGTCTTTTAAAACGGTTGGAAATTCTTCACCCATTATTTGACCATTAAAACGCAGTGCATTTACTAAGCGGTTTATTGCCTGTTCGGCTTGTTCTAGGGTGGTGTCTTGGTAGCAATCAAAAGTTAAATCAACAACGAACATTTATAGTCTCAAATTATTTTTGTTCTAGCAGCGCAAGAAGTTTATCGAGCTTTTGCTCAATTCTATCTAATTGACTCGTTTTAAGCTCAGTATTATCTGACTGCTGTGGGTTTCTCATGAAGTTATTAATTGAATCAGGGTTATTTTTATATTGGCTTACTGCTGCAATAATCATCGGCATAGGAACCGGTTGTGCCAAACGGCTTTTAGTTAGTGCTACAGTAGGGGTTTTGCCTTCATCAAGAAGGACTTTAATTGCATCAAATACAACTGAATTCATTAGATATATAACTCTTTAATAAAATAAATACGCAGCATATAAATGCTGCGCAGATGCTATGTTAGCAATAAATAAGGGAGGGTACATTAAATAAAGTTACTTACTTTGACGAAGGCGCACGTCTAATTCGTCAATTACTTCACTCCAATCACCATCCTCAGCAAGCGATTCAGCTAAAAAGTGCTGTTGCGCTTCATCCCAAAAAGGCGCTTCTTGGAGTAGTGTTGTGTCTTCTAATTCATGTGAGGCAATAAATGTATCTATTTGATCGTCTGAATTGGGTAATCCAAGCTGTGCAAATAGTGTATTGATGTCGTGTTTAGTCGTATCCATGATATTGCTCCTTAAATGATTAAAAGCCCATACTAGGGATTAACTGTACTCCTAGCTAGTTAAACTCTCGCTGAATTTACGGTTAATAATTTTAGGTATATAGTTAAATAGCCTATAGCTAAAATAATCAAGGAAATACAATGAGTGTAACCACGCCTGCTGATACGTTCAGCGTACAGTATTTAGCCGCAGAAGATATTAGCACTGCAGCAAGCCTAATTTATCAGGCCTATCATGACGATCCTGTATTACAAAAAATGCTTAGCTACAATGACGAAAATAAATCAGTTTACGAAAAAAAATTACGATCATTAATTCGCGAAGAACTTAGTAGCTTTTGGCAAGAAAAACAGCCATTAATTGGTTTATACCGTAACGATAAATTAAAAGCAGTAGCCTGTGTATTTGAATCTAATAGCCAGCTTCAAGCGCAGCGTTATTGGCACTGGCGTTTAAAGTTGATGCTGAGTGCGGGCTATTTACAAACAAATCAATTAATAGATAAAGAACAAACAATTAGAGATGCCCTTAAAGAGAAAGGCAATTACTACTTTTTAGCTTTTATTGCCGTAGATCCACATTTTCATGGACAAGGGTTTGGTCGTTACTTATTAAGGGGGCTTGATGATTTAGTTAAATGTAATGCGGAGTCAACGGGGATGGCTGTATTTGTAACGCGAAAAGAACACACTGAGTTTTTTAAAACTGAAAAATTTGAGTCATTTAAACACCTTACTTTTAATCAAGTAGAGGGCGAGTTACTGTTTAAATCAATAATTGAGCCAACTATTTAAATTATGCTGTAAGCCAATGCGCCCAAACGGACATAAGACCGTGAGATATATCTTACATTGCCGTGAGCATTGTCAGTTAAAGGCTACTAATAAGTAGCCGTTTTATATTTAAGTTATTGTTATTTATTATTTATTTTTTAATTTCATTTTTGTGACGTTTATTTATTTAATGTTAAGTCCTATTACTCCCCCCCAATTGCTTTAAACTTCACTTTGTCAAGACAACATAGCTCAATGATTGAGTTACTGCCAAGGATACGGAATAGGCAACATAGCAGACGCTAGCAGGAAGCATAAAGGACAAGTTAAAACGGATACAAGGAAGAATAAGGAAGTGCATGAAGCACTTAGTAACTAGGAGTTACTTTAGGATAATCACGGATGACGCTACAGGAAGTAGCAGGAGCGTTAGTTTACGTAGGACGGCCAAGATGGCAAGTGGACATTGCAGGATGCAAAAGTGGCAGGAGCTACTTAAAAGGATTACCAAGGATGATGCTACGGTATGTAGCCAAACGATAGATTTCGTGGGTTTGCCAAGATGGCTATGGATATTGCAGGATGCAATGTGAGGGTAAACAAGGTTGTTTACTCGTTCAGGGGATGATAATACGGATTTAAGATAATGGATATCTAGCAGGATGCAGTCCAATTGGGGCGTAACTTTAGTTACGCCTTAGTTTTTTGTATTAAATTAATTTTTACTAAATCAAAACAAACTCCCTTAAGGTATAAGCTTTATATTTTATGCGGCGGAACAACCACACTTTTCAAAAACTCATTTTCCATAATTAACACACCTTGATAAGCATTTTCACCATCGCTTGAAAACTCAAATATAAATTCGCTTTTGATGCCTGGCTTGCCGCTCTTTAAAAAACCAAAGCGGCGTTTAGCACATGCAACGCTCATCAACTGCACTTGTAACTGCTCACTTTGGCGTTTAGCATGAACATTCGCCGCTTCAGCAACCTTTCGGTTAAGCCAAAATAAGTAAATTACACTACCAATAAGTATGAACGTCCATAAACTTGCCATTTAAGAGAATAACCTTCCAATTGCACGCGCGAGGGTTTCGCTACGATTTTCTTTACGTAATAAGCCTAATAAATGCGGGCGAATAGTCGGTATTGCAACTAAGTCAGCAAAAATACTTGGAAACAACTCATCAATTTTTTGATGGTGCGCGCAATTATCCATAAATACATGTAAGCGTTCAGGGTTTTCTAATTGCTTAAAACAACGCCCAGCTATTGTTAATAATACATCAGAATCTTGTCCCAATGTTGAGCTTAATACAGTATCAACTAATTGAGCGCATAGCCCTTGAGCTTGACCTTTTGATGCAGATCTTAGTGCTGCTGTTATAGCCACTGTGTCGTTGTTACTAATTGCAGCCTGCGTGTAATCAACAAGTAACTCACTCATTGATGTTGGTATTTCAACGTGTTCAAGCATAGCGCTGAGTGGTTGCAGTACTTCAATAGGTAAATGCGCCCATGCTTTTTGCAGATTACTTAAGTTTGTATCGTTGTTTAAGCGTAGTGCAAAATCGGCAATACCCTGTAGTGCAACACTTTGCCAATTATCAAAACCAATTTTACCGCTAAAGTAAAGCTGAGCATGCTCGTAATACTGTGATGCGGGTTGTTTTAGTAGTACTTTTACTTGAGCGTTAAATGCCGCTAATTTATTTGCGTTTGGCGTAAAAACATAGGGATTATTATCAAGCTTGCCATCAGCTTGCTCACCTGTAATTTCAGTACCTAGCGCTTGAATAATCATATCAGCAAAATGATCGCGACTTGCACTTACTAGTATACTTTGTTCATCAAGCGGAAACTTTAAAAACCATACATACGGTTCTTTACTGGCCTTAGTATCCCAAAATTGAATAGCCAGCCAAGCATGCCCTGCAAGTGGGTAAGGGTAAGGCACTTGAGCTTGCTCAATAGCTAAAAATTGTTTTTTATCAAGCTTTGTTATGTGCCTGCCAATATCAAAAGCACGCCACTGGGTACCCGCACCATCTAAAAGCTGACCTAATGTAGCTATGTGTTCGCTCATTGTTTTCTCAACTGTTTTTACTGCAAAATTACGTCAATTATACGCCATAGCCGCCTATGAGGGAACAGGGTATAATTGCATTACATATATAAAAGAGGGTGGTTATGTACCAGCAAACCCAAACTTATTTAGTGCAGCTAACGGCACTTTTACAAAAACACGCGCTTTGGCAAAGTGAGCCAGTAGACGCTGAAGCACTGCTTTCAAGCACACCTTTTTGTCACGACACAATGGCGTTTGAGCAATGGTTACAATTTGTATTTATTGAAAAAATACAGCAGTTAATAACGCATAAGCAACCATTGCCACGTAACTTTGCTATTGCGCCTATGGCGCAAATGACGCTTGTTAATAAAGCAGGAAGTGCTGAAATTATTGAATTACTAACCGCCCTTGATACCTTTTTAGGAGAACCAAATGAGTGAGCGTCCAGCGCCTATTGAATATGGCGAGCTGACTATTTTGTATCAAGATGAAAACTATGTGGCTATAAATAAGCCTTCAGGTTTATTAGTGCATCGCTCGTTTTTAGATAAACACGAAACCCAGTTTGCCATGCAAATGTTGCGCGACCAACTAGGGCAGCATGTATTTCCAGTACACAGGCTCGATAGACCTACGTCGGGCGTATTGCTGTTTGCGCTGAGCTCAGAGGCTGCTCGCGATATGAACCAGCTATTTATTGAAGGCACTATTGCTAAGCGCTATTTGGCCTTAGTGCGTGGTTTTGCACCAGAGTCGGTATTTTTAGATAAACCGCTTAAAGAAGAACTTGATAAAATAGCCGATAAGTTTGCCGATCAAGATAAAGCACCGCAAGAAGCGCAAACTCAGTTTAATTGCTTGCACCAAGCTGCATTGCCTATTCCTATTGGTAAATATCCAACAGTGCGTTATTCGTTAGTGGAGTGTTTTCCAAAAACAGGGCGCAAGCATCAAATTCGCAGGCACTTAAAGCACTTATCACTGCCAATTATTGGTGATGTAAATCACGGTGATAACCAGCATAATCAATTTTTTAGAGAGCATTTTGAGCTAAGGCGACTAATGTTATTTGCAACAGAGCTTAGTTTTGTGCACCCTTATAGTAATGAATCAATAACAATTAAAGCGCCACTAGGTGAAGACATGCTTAAAATATGTAAGCAGCTAGGTTGGCCAGAGCAAGAAAAGGATTATTAATGGCACATATAAGTATTTTTGTAGGCAGCGTTAATGGCGGTGCAGAGCGTTTAAGCGATGAAGTAGCAAGCACAATTGAGCAAGCGGGTCATACTGCAACAGTAATTACTGAAGCATCGCTTGATGATATAAAAAATGCATCGCATATTTTAATCGTTACCTCCACAACAGGCCAAGGTGATGTACCGAGTAATTTGGCCGGGTTGTATTTTGCTATGAATAGCACTTTCCCAATGCTTACCGATAAACCATTTGGTGTAATTGCAATGGGTGACAGATGTTACGGCGATACATTTTGTGGAGCAGGACGTAGCTTTGACGAGTTACTACGCGATTTACAAGCAAAGCCTGTGGGCAACCGCCTAGAAATAGATGCATGTGAAGATTTTGAACCATGGCCAGTAACCGAGCCTTGGTTAAAAGTATGGCTAGAAAAACTACCTGCTTAATCCTTAACTTTAAGGTATTAAAAAAGGAGCGCATGCGCTCCTTTTTGCTTTTATAGCTTTATAAATTAACTACTTCTAACATCTACTTTAAGTTTTAGCTTTTGGCCAGGTTGTAAGTATTTTTGGCCTGCTAAATTATTCCACTTAATAATTTCGTTAACGCTCAGATTAAACTTAGACGCAATACGTGCCAGTGAATCTCCTCGGCGTACTTTATACGTAATAGTACGGTTGGTGCTTGCCGTCGCTTGTGGTTTATTAGCTGACTTATACACAGTTAGTTTTTGATTTAGGCGCAGTACAGAGTTTTTCTTTAGCTTATTCCATTTAGCTAACTCATCCATAGTTACGTCATATTCACGGCTAATGTCCCATAACGTATCGCCACTTTTAACTGTGTGCGAAAGCTTTGTGCGAGTTGCTTTATTAGCAGCTAAGCGCATTTGCTTTGGTAAATGTTCGCTATTTATAGCGCCATCAGTAAGGGGGACTAATAATTCTTGGCCTACTTTAATCGTATTTGATTTGAGTTTATTAAGCGATCGGATTGCACTTGAGCTAGTTGTAAACTTTTTGGCAATTACTGATAAGCTGTCACCTCGAGCCACAATATAACGTTGCCAGCGTAATCTATTTTTAACATCGGTGTTTGCTAGTTTTTGGCTAAATTTCTCTGCTTTGTCAACGGGCAATAATAAAGAGTGTGGTCCGTTAGGATCAGTTGCCCAGCGATTAAAACCGGGGTTTAATCTGTATAGCTCAGTCAGCGTCATATCGGCCATGTCAGCGGCAAGTGCTAAATCTATTTGCGAGCCAACATCAACCACTTCAACCACTTGTGCATTAATCACTGGTTGCCAAGTAACGTTAAAATCATCTGAGCGTTTTAATAAATCGGCAAGTGCTAACAACTTTGGTACGTAGGCTGTTGTTTCACTTGGTAAATCAAGAGACCAGAAATCGGTAGGTAAATGCTTTTTACGATTATTTTTAATCGCGCGCATTAAACGCCCTTCACCTGAGTTGTAAGCCGCAATTGCATTTAGCCAATCGCCGTCAAGTGTTTTATGTAAATACGACAAGTAATCAAGTGCTGCACGAGTCGACTGCACTATGTCGCGACGACCGTCGTACCACCAGTTTTGCTTTAAATCGAATCGTTCACCGGTTGCAGGCATAAACTGCCAAATCCCCGATGCGCTGCGATTAGAATAACCAAATGGGTCAAATGCGCTTTCTACAATAGGGAGTAGGGCAATTTCTATTGGCATCTCGCGCTTTTCTACTTCTTCAACAATAAAGTGTAAGTAAGGTTCTGCACGTTTAGAAATACGATCTAAGTAACTTTGGTGGCGAGCGTAATAATTACGCTCGGTAACAACAGGGCGGTTTTGTGGTATTTCGATAGAAAGTTGGTAGCGAATTCGCTCCCATACATCATCAAATACAGGGGCTTCTTGCTCGTCGGGGTCAACTTGTTGATATTGTGCGTTTACCATCAATGCATTGTTAATGTCGTTTGGACTTGCGCCTTCGAGTTGCTGATTTGCTTGCGTGGCGACTTGAGAGTCTGAGTCTAGAGTTGTCATAGTTTGACAACCACTTAGCGCTAACGCCAAGGCTACTAATAGGGGAGATTTATTCATAAATACCAATACATCGGGTAAAAAAACTCGGCGAATACTACCTGTTATGAGTTAACATTGCCACTTAATGACTTTTTTAAACGCAGGGATAGAATCATCACTTTAATTTAAGTTAATGATTCTAATTGATTTTTAAACCTATGTCTTAAAAATTGTCTTTGAACTGTCTCAGACTAGCAAAGTTTCCCCAAGGTTCATTGTTTTTTGTAACCGAGATAAATTTCTCCGGGACAAGTTCTGTAATGGTTGGCAAGTCGCTACGCATAAATGGATTTATTTTTAGCTCTTGTCCAATAGAGGTAGGTAATGAGATTTGATCATTACTGCGTAATTCATCTACTTTTTTACTGTACGCGAGTAACTCAGGGTTACGTGGTTCAACTGCTTTTGTAAAAGCAAGGTTAGCTTGTGTGTACTCGTGCGTGCAATACACACTACAGCTTGTAGGCAGCTCTCTTAGTTTATTAAACGATTCCCACATTTGCTTTGGCGTGCCTTCAAATAAGCGCCCACACCCACCGCTAAACAATGTATCGCCTGTAAAAGCAAGTTCATCATTTGTATAACAAATATGATCAAGCGTGTGCCCAGGAGTTGCTAAAATAGTAAAGTTAACATTAAGTACGTTAATGCTCTGACCATCAGTAAGTGAATGAGTGATACCTTTAAATGGGCTATTAGCAGGGCCATAAACCAATATATTTGGATAAGCGTCAACTAATGCAGCTACGCCATCGGTATGATCGTAGTGATGATGCGTAATTAAAATACCACCGAGCGTTAGGTTATGCTCAGCTAAATGCGCTAATACGTTCTGTGCTTGGCCAGGATCGACTACCCATGCTTGGTTACTGTTATCGGTAGTTAAACACCAAATGTAATTATCAGAAAAGGCTTTAATTGCTTTGACTTGCACCATGGTAAATTGCTCTATAAAGTGACAGTTAACACATAGTATAACGAGCTCAAAAAATGAAACCAGCCCTTAGTTTTCAAGAAGGACCCAAACCACTGTCGTGGCAGCAGTTTCCTCATGGGGATTATTTGCGCACAGACATCGAACGAAAGATGGAGCAATGGCTGCCGCGTATGTTTGGCTATCATATGCTTAAATTGGGTAATTTAAGTGGCGAATTAAACACAAGTATAAGTACGATTAAACATCAAGTGTGTGTTGCAGAGCCTGGGCCTTATACAGGCGTAGTGGCTGACATAGATGAACTGCCATTTTACGAGCACAGTATTGATGCCTGCATACTAAGCCACTGCTTAGAGTATCATTCAGACCCTCATCACATTTTACGCGAAGCGCATCGCACGCTCATTCCGGGTGGTTATATAGTAGTGACTGGCTTTAATCCGTTTAGTTTGTGCGGACTTGCACAAATGTTGCCCTTTAGTGGTCAGAAATTACCGTGGACAGGGCGCTTTTTTACACCCGCGCGAGTTAAAGACTGGCTAAACTTACTTGGCTTTGAAATTGTAAGTGATGAACGTTTTATTTATTCATCATTGGCAAGAGGCAATAGGCTATCAAGATTTGAGTTTTGGCGTACCTTTGCTAAGCAGTATTTAAAACCGATGGGCAGTGTTTATATGCTGGTGGCACGAAAAAGGGTTGCGCCACTTACGCCAATAAAACCTAAGTGGCATGCAAGGCCGCAGTTTGCACCAGTAAAAGGGGCAGGGCTTAGACAAACCTCTAAGCAGCATTACAAAACGTGCGACCAAGAAAATAATCGTTAAGGCTGATAGCCTACATCTTCTAGTAAATCTTTACTGCCAGCGGCATCGCGTGCTAAATCGTCAACTATTTCGTTGTACTTATGGCCGCTATGCCCTTTAACCCATTTCCAAGTCACCTTGTGCTCGCTACAGGCTTTATCTAGGCGTTTCCATAAATCGACGTTTTTAACCGGCTTTTTAGCTGATGTTAACCAGCCACGTTTTTTCCAGTTAGTGATCCACGATTCAATACCTTGCTTAACATATTGGCTATCGGTTGTTAGGTTTACTTCACATTCTCGAGTGAGTGATTCTAGGGCTACAATAGCCGCGAGCATTTCCATTCGGTTATTAGTTGTGAGTTTATAACCTTGGCTCATTTCTTTTTCGTGGCCGTTATAAATCATAAAAATACCATAACCGCCGGGGCCTGGATTACCTAAACATGAGCCATCGGTGTAAATCTCTACGGTTTTTTGCACTGTTTTACCTTGATCTTATGTACAATAAAGTGATTATAGAAAGATACCAGAATCAGGCTAAATTCGATATGGCACGTAGACAAATAGTTTTAGATACAGAAACCACCGGCATAGACCCTAAACAAGGGCACCGTATTATAGAAATTGGGTGTGTGGAGTTAGTAAATCGCCGCTTAACAGGCAATAACTTTCACGTTTATATAAACCCACAACGCCCAAGCGAAGAAGAAGCAATCGACGTTCACGGTATCACTAACGAATTTTTACGTGATAAACCGTTGTTTCATCAAATTGCCCAAGAGTTTTTCGACTATATTGAAGGGGCAGAGTTAGTTATTCATAACGCCCCGTTCGATGTTGGTCATATGGATAACGAATTTGCGCTGCTTAATCAGGGCTACCCTAAAACAGATACTTTTTGTCAAGTTCTCGACACGCTTAAAATGGCGCGTGACTTGCATCCAGGTCAAAAGAACAATCTTGATGCATTATGTCGTCGTTACGATGTAGATAACGGTAAACGAACGCTTCACGGCGCGCTACTGGATTCTGAGATTTTAGCCGATGTTTACCTTGCCATGACGGGCGGTCAAACAAAGCTAAATTTGAATCAAAATAAAGATGATGGCAGCGAGCAACAGAAGGGCGGTATAAAGCGTTTAAATAGTGATAGAGCCCCATTAGTTGTTCTGCGAGCAAGCGACGCTGAGCAAAGCGCACACGAAGCACGATTAGATCTTGTAAACAAAGAAGGCGGCCAATGTATATGGCGCGCTGAATAAGGCGATTTAATGAAAACGATGTATTTTGTAACAGCGTTGTGTGCAGCTAGTTTATTTACTGGCAATGCATATGGCGTAAAACAAGTAGAAGTGCTCAAGCGCGATGGGCATCAAAATGAGATCCCTTTACTTGATAATCGTTTTCGCATAGATAGCAAAATTGATGAAATAACACTGCTCTTTTTTAGAAAGTCAGGCGCACCTGCAGTTATTTTAGTGCGGCCCGATGGCAGTAAGTACTTTGCTACTGACTCAGTTAAAAACCCTAATTTAGATTGGTTTGACGAACTCAGCTACGATTTAGTCACCATAAAAAAACCAATGGCAGGTCCTTGGCAAGTTATAGGCAGTATTTTGCCCGACAGCCGAATAGTTGTATTAGGCGAAATATCTCTTGAGGCAGAGCCTCTTCCTTCAATGTTGTTTAGAGGGGAGACAATAAAAATCACTGGCAAAATACTCAATGACGGTGAGCCAATTAATACAAACCTATTTAGAGATGTTGTTAGCCTTAATGTTGACTTTGTAAGTACCAACAATGAAAACTTTGCTAACTTTGGCGCAGGCATTCAAGAAGTCGCTGAATTTAAAGACGATGGACGCGGATTTGACGAGCGTCCTAAAGATGGTGTGTTTACCGGCGAGTTTACTTTAGATTTCCCTGCGGGTGAATGGACACCAGAGCTTTACGTTGCAACTCCGTTGCTGCAGCGTCGCATTGTGCAAAATACAATAGAAGTGCACGAGCCACCTTTTGTAACCGAGGTCGCGTTAGCAGAGCAAGACACAGACGAGCATCTGTTAACTATAAATATAGACCCAAGTATTGTTAAGCCAGAAACAGTCATCATCCAGGGGAAAATTTATTACCCTAATAACGAAGAGCAAATGTTTACCATAGATGCTGCTGCTAAAGACTCACGACAACTTAGTGTTAAAAATTATGATTGGGGTAGATATAGCGTTGAGCTGTCTGTTTTTGGCACTAATATTAATGGCCGCGAATTTATGGCAACGCTACCAACGTATAAATTTGAGATAGAACGACCTATAGAAGCGGTGCCCGAAATTGATCCGGCAACGATTATTACGCCAGATAAAATGATTGAGAGTGAGCCTGTTGAAGAAAAAATGGCCACATCTACAATTATTAGTTTAATTGTAGGCTGCAATACGCTCATTTTATTACTAGGTTGGTTAGCAATTCGTATTTTTGTGCAGAAAAAACAGATTAAATTTAAAGTGAAGCTGCCTTTTTTAAAGAAAAAGAAAACAAGTGAAGGTGATGTTGCCGACACAGAAAAAAATCAAGTCGGTAAAAATGGCTCAAAAAATGACAGATCAGGTGAAATTTTAAACCTTTCGATGACAGATGACTAAAAAACCTATAAAAAAACAAAAAAGCCCTTGACGAAATAGGGGTTGGTTCGTATTATTCACGCCGCTGTCAGGGAGACCTAAACAGCAACGAAAATATGGAGTGGTAGTTCAGTTGGTTAGAATACCGGCCTGTCACGCCGGGGGTCGCGGGTTCGAGTCCCGTCCACTCCGCCATTTTCGTAAAACTTGTAAGTAAAAGCTGGAGTGGTAGTTCAGTTGGTTAGAATACCGGCCTGTCACGCCGGGGGTCGCGGGTTCGAGTCCCGTCCACTCCGCCAACACTTACACAACGTATGGTTGTAAAACATATTCTTATTATGGAGTGGTAGTTCAGTTGGTTAGAATACCGGCCTGTCACGCCGGGGGTCGCGGGTTCGAGTCCCGTCCACTCCGCCACTTGTTATTTCCTCAATAACAAGTTTATAAAATCCTTGATTAAATAATTCAATAAAACATTCTTTGACTATCAGCTATCAGCTATCAGCTATCAGCTATCAGCTATCAGCTATCAGCTATCAGCTATCAGCTATCAGCTATCAGCTATCAGCTATCAGCTATCAGCTATCAGCTATCAAATACTTTCCCAATTATTATCCGTGTGAATACTTAATCCCAATCTCCCATTGTTCTGGCTAGTCCTCTATCATTGCGTTGTATCCATCCCCTTATAACTTTGAAACTTTGCGTTAGGTTTGATACCAATTCACTTAATTAAAAGGTCTATTTCGAGGTAAGAAAATCGTGTATATAATACCAACCTGCATAAATCTTTGATCAATTTAACGAATTAAATTGCACTATAACGTCGTTAAAAATTCGCTATTTAGCTGTTCTCGGCAAATGATCCTGCATCCATGCAGCCGTATATCAGGGGTTTTTAACACTGCTAGTATTAGGTTTGACCCTCCAGTTGATTCAGTATTATTACAAATGAGTATAGTCATTCGCTTTATAGTGTTGTACCTGTAGGGCTCTTGAGGGGGTTTAAGTTTTTGCAGGTGTATGAGAGGGTAAATCAAGGGTATTTAATCAATACAGAGCTTTTGGGGGTGTTTAAATATTAGAGCTATCTAGTTGTACCAACCGGCATAATTATTTTAACAATTTAACGAAGTAAATTGTTTCATAACGGTACTAAAATTTTTTATCTTGCACAAAAAAGCCAGCACGTAATGTACTGGCTTTTAGTTTGTAAATACTTACTTAGTTAATTAAGCGGCATCAGCTTCTTTTTTAACGCTATTACGCGCGGCTTTGCCTGCAAGTAAGTCCGCAGGGTCAAAGTCATCAACGTTAATAACATCTAAACGAGATTGCTCAACAGCAGCTAGTTTATCAGCCTCTGCTTGGCTTAATATGCCGGCTTCAAGACCCATTTTCGCTACTTTATCAAGCTGGAAGAATGGCAGTTTAAGGTCTTTTTCTTTACATACTCTTTCAAATAACGGTTCAACATCAAGGACGTCTTTAAGCGTTTGCTCTTGACGACCTACAAGGTTAAGCGGCTCATTTGTTAAGTATACATAGCTTGCTAAACGGTTACGCGTTTCGCTAGGTACTTGTAGTAGTTGTGCTAGTTTATGCTCAAGTTGGTCAGTTGGTTTACGAACAGGGCGACCAAACGGGAATAACAATACTTTTAGTACGGCGCGTAATGGAGCCGAAGGCATGTTATTAATTAAATCAGCAAGTGCACGTTGGCAATGGTAAAGGTGATCTTGGCAGCTCCATTTAACAAGCGCAAAATCTTCTTTTTTACGGCCTTCGTCGTTGTAACGCTTAAGCGTTGCAGACACTAAGTATAAGTAACTAAGTAAGTCACCTAAACGTGCTGAAATACGTTCTTTACGTTTTAGTGAGCCACCAAATACTGCCATGCTAATGTCAGACATAAGAGCAAGTGATGCACTAAAGCGTGACGCTATACGGTAAAATTCAGCTGTTTCGTCGTTATACGGCACACTTGTAAAACGAGCACCTGTAAGTGCAAGCCACTTAGTACGTACAAGGTTCGACATAGTAAAACCAATGTGACCCATTAGCGCTTTATCAAATACGTTAAGCGCTTCTTCGCGGTCCTCTATTTCACATGCACCAAGCTCTGTTAGTACAAATGGATGACAGCGAATTGCACCTTGACCATAAATAATCATATTACGGGTCAAGATGTTTGCACCTTCAACGGTAATGGCAATAGGTGCACCTTGATAGCCACGACCTAAATAGTTATTTGGCCCAAGCATGATGCCCTTACCGCCAAGTACATCCATTGCATGAATAGTTGCATCACGCATTTGCTCTGTAAGATGGTATTTAATAATGGCAGAAACAACCGATGGCTTTTCGCCTAAATCAACCGCACCCGTAGACATACTAACCGCAGCATCAGAGCTGTAAGCGTAACCAGCTAATTTAGCTAGTGACTCTTCAACACCTTCCATTTTACCAATAGGTAAACGGAACTGACGACGAATTCGGCTGTAAGCACCTGTCGCAATAGCAATCATTTTAATGCCACCGGCAGAGTTTGACGGCAATGTAATTGCACGACCAACCGATAAACATTCAACCAGCATACGCCAGCCTTGACCAGCCATATCTGGACCACCAATAATGTAATCAAGTGGTACAAAAATGTCTTTACCGCGAGTAGGACCATTTTGAAATGGTACGTTAAGCGGGAAATGTCGACGACCAATTTCAACTCCAGGAGTATCCGTTGGAATAAGTGCACAGGTAATGCCTGGCTCTTTATTGTCGCCAATTAAGCCATCTGGATCTTGTAACTTAAACGCAAGGCCAAGTACAGTAGCAACCGGGGCAAGTGTAATGTAACGCTTATTCCACGTTAAACTAACACCCACAACTTCTTCACCATTCCATTGCCCTTTACACACCACACCGTAGTCTGGAATTGAGCTAGCATCAGAACCCGCTTCTGGCGAGGTTAACGCAAAACATGGAATTTCTTGACCGCTCGCTAAGCGCGGCAAGTAATGATCTTTTTGCTCTTTTGTACCATAGTGTTGTAATAATTCACCTGGGCCTAAAGAGTTCGGTACACCAACAATTGACGAAAGTAATGTTGATTTACTTGTTAGTTTTTGAAGTACACATGACTGTGCAAATGCAGAAAACTCTAAACCGCCATATTCTTTTTTGATGATCATGGCAAAGAATTTATTATCTTTTAGATATTGCCATACATCTTGAGGAAGGTCGGTTAGTTCGTGCGTTGCTTCCCAATCGTCCAACATGCTACATACTACTTCAACAGGGCCATCAACAAAGGCTTGCTCTTCAATAGTAAGTTTAGGAACTGGGTATTGGTGAAGCTTTTTCCAATCTGGGTTACCACAAAATAAGTCAGCTTCCCACCACGTTGTACCAGCATCAATAGCTGATTTTTCAGTATCAGACATGCTTGGCGTTACTTTTTTAAACGTAGCAAAAATTGGCTTGATAATATATTGCTGACGAATGCCAGTAACAGAAAGAGGAACCGCGATGATCAAAAAGATCAACCAGCTAATTAAACCAAAAGCACCCGCAAAGGTACCAATTAATAAAGTTATAGCCGAAACACCAAGTGCTGTGTTCCAACTTGCTCTGTGGTAAATCGCAGTGCAAAGCAACACGATTAGAACCAGTGTAAATATGAGTGTCATTTTTATTCCTTAATAGAGGTCAGACCACCTCGCTTAGAGTAGCGCTAGTAACAGTAATTTTCAAGTACATAACGATGTTAAATTGTAGTAGAAAGTAACTTAAATACGATATTTACTTACCCGATAGAGGGAGGCTTAATAACTATCGGATAGTCAGAGCATTAGCCATAAGTAGTGTACGCTTAATACACAAATATAACGCTATTTATTTTAATGTATGGTTTTTAAGGGTTATTTTATTAATGTGTGAATTACTCGGCATGTTAGTTTTTGGAATGTTATTATTACTAATGATGGCTGTTGTCCTTTGTATTACTATATCAATCAGCCCACATTGGTAAGCACATCATTGTAAATGCCAACGCGAGCACTGACTGATAGTACTGCCATTAATACATATAGCATAGTGAGATAACACACAAAATAATTCATTCCAAGTATCCTTTTCTGACCATAAATTAAACCATCTATAAATAGAACTTTAAGAGCCAGAATAAGACGGTAAATCTTGGTAATGCATACGACCTATACAGTATGCTTTAGGTAGTTTTTATTTGCTCTGGTTTATTATAAGTTCGACTAGTCGCGTTGGTTAAAGTTAAACTTTGTATGAAGACTCGGTATAACGTTTTTTAGCGAATTATTCATGCTGTTTTTTATATCACATAGATCAACTCGGCCTAGACGTACTTTGTAAAATACAGAGTCAAATTAAATAAATTAAGGGCTTATACATGGATGATGTTTTTGGTAACTGGGTTACTTTAAGGTTTTGGGTAGATTTAGTTCCAGCCGCAGTAATTGCAATAATGGTGATGTGGGCAGTAAAATTCAGCTAAATTCATTATTCAAGTTATTAAAAATTAGAGAGTGAAAAAAGATAAAATCAAAGCGCTCATTTTCTAGAAAGTTAATAAAGTATATAGGAAAGATAAGGGAGCATGATCATTAAAAATGCCTCTAATAATCTTGGTTTTAAAAAATGAACCAGACACATACTCATAGTGACCCACTACCAAATTCAAGACCTATTTTTTATAAGCTATAAAACTGAAGCAGGAGGGTTAAACAATAATTTAGAACTGATAGTAGATTAAAGTTACAATTATTAACGTCTAAACTTAGGGCCTGGAATTTGATTTAGATTAACTCCTGATTTTTTTACGGTTAACTCAGCATCAAAAGAGCTTGAAGTTAAATGTAATACATCAGTTACTTCAAAAGTGAAAATATCATCGATTTTAATTTTCTCTTTAATTGTTGGTACTCTTGTTAATTCAATATCTTGAACTTTATCAGTTCCAATTTCGATTAGTCGTAATTTAATCATTTGGATTCCGTAGATTAAAAAAATAATGATTGATTTTTGGTCATAAACTAATGTAAGTCAATAAGTTTTTACTTTTTAGTTTTAAACTCAAATTCATGTTTAGTGCTGTTGTTGTAAAGAGAACTATATTCAAACTCGAGTGAAAAATTAGCTGTAAGATCTTTCATTTTTTCATTTTTTAATTGTTGATTTACGCTTAGCCTATTTGCGAAGCTAAATTTTAAAATAACAATTTTCTCGTCTTTTGATATATATGAGTTATCTTCTTGGGTTGCTACATGGAATTGATGAGAGTTATCTATTATATCTATATTATCTTTTTTAAACTCATCTTCGAATTTTTCAAAATTTAATACAGTACCGCGATACTTAAATCTGAACTCATTTACTTTAGCAGTACCTAAACCCTTATTGGTTATACTGTATATTACTGTGTTATCAAAGAGATCTAGGTTGTCGCAGATTACAGGGGTTACGGATAAGCGATTATGCTTTATGGTAGCCTTTGATTGTTTAATAGTAAAAAAGACAGCTGTAAATGCTACAGCCAAAGATACAAACGATGTAAAAACATCAGTCCAAAATTTATAATCAATACATACAGTCGTTGGTAAAGTGGTACTCATATAGGGCTCCTTAGATGTGGTTCTGTTTTGTAAGGTTTTGAATTTCGGTGTTTATCAAAGTGATTTTATCTTCATCATCCTTAAGCTCTTTTGTTCCATTAAAATCTTTTAAATGCTTAATTAGCTCTGCAGCCCATAAAGCATCGATATATGCAGCAAGAAACTTCAACTCCAAATTATTAAAACTCTCATCAATAGCGACTAGCCGTTGATTAAAGCTTGTTACATGTCCATGAATTTTGTTTATCGCTTTTCGTTTTGAGGGAGTAAGCGAGGTATATATATCTTTATAATAACTATCATAAACTGGCCGAATAATTTTTTGTGGGCACATTACTGTTTTATATCTGGCATTTTTTAAGCCGGATTCACATTTTTCTTTAGATTGATTTAGATGGTCTAATATGTCATCCAACTCAGAGTAAAATGCTTTGAGCATTTTTTTTCGTGCGATATAGCTTTTAAAAAGTTCAGCTCCTTGCCCTAGAAACCAACCAAGAACTACTGCTAGCAATGCCGTTTCCGATTTGGATAGTTCTATCAATTTAATACCTTTATTTTGTTTTTATAAGTTAGGTCATGATAACCCAAGCCACTCAAAAAAATATAGATAGGAAACAAGTATTCATATCAACTTGCCTTTACTGTGAGGGTGTTTAACAATAGCTTCATCAAAGTAATAAAAATAAATGATATAGCACACACAAAAAATCAAAGTGCAACCAAAACTGCACACCAAGTGCCGAGCTGAATTGTTTAATTAAGTTTAACTAGTTGAATCTAAAGGTTATTCGTTTTATGTGTGAATTACTTGGCATGTCAGCCAACGTGCCTACCGATATTTGTTTTAGTTTTTCAGGCCTTTTAGAGCGTGGTGGAAATACCGGCCCACATAAAGATGGGTGGGGTATTACGTTTTACGAAGGTAAAGGCTGTAGAACCTTTAAAGATCCTGAGCCGAGTTATCAATCTGAAATAGCAAAGCTCGTTAAAGCATACCCAATTAAAAGTGTCTCGGTTATTAGCCATATTCGACAAGGTAACCGTGGGCGAGTGTGCCTTGAGAACACCCATCCGTTTACACGAGAGCTGTGGGGGCGCGAGCTCACCTATGCACATAATGGGCAATTATCAAATTATCATGATTTAAAAACAGAGTACTATCGGCCAGTAGGTAACACCGATAGCGAACTCGCTTTTTGTTGGTTACTCGATAAAATTCGCGAAAAATACCCAAAACGTCCATCTAATATGGCATCGGTTTTTAGATACGCAGCTAAGCTGTCGCATACTCTGCGTGAAAAAGGCGTGTTTAATATGTTATTGACCGATGGGGTATTTGTTTTAGCGTATTGCACTAATAACTTACATTACATAACGCGCCGTGCGCCATTTGGTAAAGCAACCTTGATTGATGCCGACATGGTGGTTGATTTTCAACAAGAGACCACACCAAACGATGTAGTAACAGTTATAGCTACAAGGCCTTTGACGAATGATGAACGCTGGCAAAAAATGGAGCCGGGGGAATTTGCATTGTTTAAAATAGGTGAGCTAATTTAGCTCACCTATTTTAAATATTAGCTTAACTTTGGTTTAATTAAACTTAGTTAGCTTCTTGAGGTTGTTGTGCTGTTGCAGGCGCAACAGCTGTAGGTGCAGTAACAGTAAATGAATTCATTTGAACTTCAAACTGCTCCATACCTTTTTCGCCTTTCCACATACGTACTAGCATGTAATCCATTTCTGGCGCAAACCATGCAATTGCTTGGCGTTTATCGTTATCGTATAAACGCTTTACTTTAATGGCTTCTACATTACCGATAGGCAACGAAATCATCTCGGTGCCAGATACTTCAAAATTGTAGTCGCGGCGATTACCTTTTTTATCAATAAGCGGGAATGAAAAGCTCGTTTCGCCTTTTTTCAATCCTTCGCGTACTTGTACTTGGTACGAAATAGCATCCTGAAATTCATCAGTCCATTCGCATTTAAGTGGGTATTCGCTAGCACTGCTAGTCACTACTTTGTTTGTTGTATCAAAATCAATTTTATAATCTTTATCAGGGCCTGTACCGGTGCGGATCATATTGTAATGATGCGGGGTAACCTTGCCATCTTTAAAGGTAAACTTTGATGTTTCTTCACGAGAATCAGAGAAAATCATCCACTCAATATTACTGTGATAAGTAAGTTCGTAGTTGTCTTCGCTTAATTTTTTAAGCTCTCGAATAGCCTCACCATGATTTTTACCTTTGCGTAAAATATCGTAGTTAGCTTGATACTGAGTCAATTCGCCTGCAATTAGGCTAGTTGGAAGTAAAGCGCCCGCACATAACAACAGGGCACTTATTTTTTTATTGTGGGTAGTGCGCGCCGTGTGCAGGAAGTTGTTTTTTGTCAAGAACTGCATAATCTGCTTCCATAGTAAGTCTGTGTTCACTGAACCACTTCACCACCAAAGGATAAATTATATGCTCTTGCTCATGCACGCGTTTTGCTAATGTCTCTGCTGTATCATCCTTGAGTACAGGTATTTGCGCCTGAAGAATAACGGGACCGCCGTCTAATTCTTCAGTAACAAAGTGAACACTTACGCCATGAACATCGTCTTTTGCATCAATTGCTCTTTGGTGGGTATTCAGCCCCTGATACTTAGGCAACAAAGATGGATGAATGTTCAACATTTTTCCAACATATTTTTGCACTAAGCCAGGAGTAAGAATACGCATAAACCCAGCTAATACAACTAGATTTGGCATAAAAGAGTCGATAACGTTCATTAATTGCGCATCGTACGCTTCGCGCGAGTCAAAATCTTTATGACTGAGCACTTTTGTAGCAATACCGGCTTGCTTTGCACGCTCTAGGCCATAAGCATCTGCTTTATTACTAATAACAGCCGCTATATGTCCGTTTATCTCGCCACGTTCGCAGGCATCTATGATGGCTTGTAAATTAGAGCCACTACCTGAGATTAAAACTACTAGACGAGTCGGTGCCATTACTTAGCACCACCTACAATTTCAACTTGCTCTTCGCCAGCTGCTGCATCTTGAATTTCACCAAGGTGCCATGCATTTTCGCCCAAGTCTTTTAGCATTGTTAAGCTTTGCTCAAGTTTGTCTGCAGGAACTACTAAAACCATACCTACACCACAGTTAAATGTACGGTACATTTCGTGGGTAGTAATGTTGCCGTTTTCTTGTAGCCAGTTAAAAATTGGTGGCCACTGCCAGCTATCACCTTTAACTACAGCTTTTGCTGAAGCGGGTAATACACGTGGAATGTTTTCCCAAAAACCGCCGCCAGTAATATGCGAAAGCGCATGTACGTCAACGTTTTTGAATAACTCAAGTAAAGGTTTTACGTAAATACGAGTAGGCTCAAGTAAAGTTTCGCCTAAAGTTTTACCTTCAAAGTCAGCGCTGGTATCAGCTTTTGACACTTCAAGTACTTTACGAATTAAAGAGAAGCCATTTGAATGAGGACCGCTTGATGCAAGTGCAATAAGCTGATCGCCTGCTGCTACTTTTGTGCCATCAATTATTTTTGATTTTTCTACAACGCCTGTACAAAAGCCTGCCATGTCGTAGTCTTCACCATCATACATACCTGGCATTTCAGCTGTTTCGCCACCAATTAGGGCACAACCTGAAATTTCACACCCTTTGCCAATACCTGTAACTACGTCAGCTGCTGTGTCTATATCTAGTTTACCAGTTGCATAGTAATCTAGAAAAAACAGGGGTTCAGCACCTTGAACAATTAAGTCGTTTACACACATTGCAACCAAATCAATACCAACCGTATCGTGTTTTTTTAAGTCGATTGCTAAACGTAATTTAGTACCAACGCCATCTGTGCCCGCAACTAATACTGGTTGCTTGTAGCCTTCAGGAATTTCGCAAAGTGCGCCAAAACCACCAATTCCGCCCATTACTTCAGGACGACGAGTTTTTTTAACTACGCCTTTAATACGCTCAACAAGTGCATTACCAGCGTCGATATCTACGCCCGCGTCTTTATAGCTTAGAGACTGTTTTTGTTCGCTCACAGGTTTTCCTCAAAATAGTTGTTTTGGGTAGCTTAGAAACGCGCGTATTTTACAACAATTGCAAGGTCGCGGCTAGCGCAAATGTAGTTTTGAAATAATTAACAAGGACACTTGTCCGCTACTTGTTGTTTAAATAAACAAAAAAACGCCCGTAGGCGTTTTTTTAGTATTAAAAGCGTTAAATTAACCGCTATGCTTTTGCCGTTAATATTGCTCTAAGTGGAGCAGGGTAGCCTTCAATTGTTTTACTTGTATCGTTTGGATCTAAAAAGTCGATTAACGACTCGTTTTCCATCCAATCGGTTTTGCGTTGTTCTTCAAGGGTGGTGATAGCGCAGTCTTTTATTTGCACATCTTTAAAGCCAACACGTTCCATCCACAGTTTTAAAGCGGCAGTACTTGGAATAAACCACACGTTGCGCATTTTAGCGTAGCGGTCGGTAGGGACGAGTACCGTGTTTTCATCGCCTTCAATTACCAGTGTTTCAAGTACAAGTTCGCCGCCTGGGCGAAGCTGCGCTTTTAACTGCGCTAAAAAGTCGATAGGTGAGCGACGATGATAAAGTACGCCCATCGAAAAAACCGTATCAAAGGCTTTAAGCTCGGGTAATGCCTCAACGCCTAGTGGTAATAAATGCACGTTTTCGTCTGGGTTATAGTGTTTAATTGCCTGAAACTGACATAAAAATAAATCAGACGGATCAATACCCACTACAAACTCTGCACCTTCACCGCGCATACGCCATAAATGATAACCAGAACCACAACCAATATCTAAAACAGTGCGGCCTTTTAATGGCTCAATATGAGGAAGTAGGCGATCCCACTTCCAATCGCTGCGCCATTCAGTGTCTATTTCAATACCGTGAACACTAAATGGGCCTTTGCGCCATGGCATCATGCGCTTTAATAAATGCATCGCTTGTTTTTGTTCGCCATCACTCATTTCGCCAGGCGCGCCTATTTCTACCTTGGTAGAGACATCTACATGCGTAGTTTTTACTTCAGGCAAATTTTTAAGCACTTTTTGCCATTTAGGTAAATCGCCATGGCTTGCCTCGTTTTGCCAATGTTTTAACTGGGCTGGCAAGGTTTCTAGCCAGTGGCTAAGAGGGCTTTGTACAATAGATGCGTAAAATTGGTTAAACCATTGAGACATAAGTCACTCTCTTTATTTAATTGCTACCATTGAGCAAAAATTAAAACATTGATACCACACTTGAGTTTGGCTAAAACCAATATCTTGTAAGCGAGTAAAGTGAGCGCTGAGTGTATCTGGGCGCATAACGTTTTCGATGGCGGTCCGCTTTTGGCTTATTTCAAGCTCAGAGTAGCCATTGTGACGTTTAAAGTCGTGGTGCAAATCTATTAATAAATTATCGCATAGCTCGTTTTCGGCTTTTACTTTTTCGCTAAGCAGTAATACACCGCCAGGTTTTAAATTAGCGTATATTTTTTCAAGAACGGCTTGGCGCTGAGCATGTGGAATAAACTGTAGTGTAAAGTTCATTGCTACAACTGAGGCGTTTTGAATCTCAAGCTCATTAATGTCACCTAAAGTAACAGTAACGGGGACTTCTGATTTAAAACCCTGTAAATGTACCTTGCAACGCTCAACCATCGCTTGCGAGTTATCTACCGCTATTATATGGCAGTTATCGGTGCGAATATTTCGGCGCATGCTAAGCGTTACTGCACCCAGTGAGCAACCTAAATCGTAAAGATTAGAGTTACTTTGTGCGTATTCACCGGCAAGTTTACCCATTGTACTAACAATAGTTGCATAGCCCGGTACAGAGCGCTGGATCATATCTGGAAAAACTTCGACTACATTTTGGTCAAAGCTAAAATCTTTTACTTGTTGCTCAGAGGCATAAATACTGTCTTTTATGGTCACGAAGGCAGTCTCTTTGTAAATAATAGAGTTATTTTAACATTTTATACTGGATAGTCAGTGATAAATTCAGTAGCTTGACTAGAATTATGAATAATAAGTATAAAAGAGAAGATTAAATGAGCAAAAGCAAGGTCATCAGCACAGACGATATATTAGCAACCCTTTGTCATTCGGTTACAGGTGTACTTACATCAGCAAGTGGTAACGGTATTAGTTACTCTGCTATGGTACAAAAAATAACGCGTACATGTATGCGACCAGATATTGGCTGCTTTGTTTTATTTGACGGCGGTTTTACCGGCCTTGTAATTACCAACTTTACCTCGCAAGCGGCGATGGAAATTTATGGCGATTACATGCGCAACATGGGTATGCCTGAGAATGAAATAGCGCATAGCCATTTATCAGACGACGTATCAAACGTACTAGGCGAGTTGATGAATCAAATTGTTGGCGACTTTACGTCTAAAGTGCGCGAGCAGCTACATACTTCAATTACGCAAAACCAGCCAAAAATGATGGCAATAAACAAGCAAGTGCAAATATCGGTAGATACCACGATGGATCGCCCACAAGCACGCCGCGTAACATTCACCACAAGTAAACAAAATATCTTTTACTTGGAATTAGCGATGGATAAAACAGAGTTTATTAAATTACACGACTTTGATATTGCAGAAGCGCTCGATCCAGATGACATAATTGAAAACGAAGCTAAAAAGAAAGCTGAAAAAGAAAGCGCAAAAGCTAAAGACGTTGTGCAAGATGATGCAGATGACGACTTTATGGCAGGTTTAGGGCTGTAACGTTTTACGTAGATACCATCTCTTCTAACCAGCCTCAAGCTTTCTTTAAATAGCTTGAGGCTGGTATTCAGTTTGATTCTTCACA
>NZ_JADYXE010000173.1:0-561 GCF_015864465.1 Pseudoalteromonas sp. SWN29 | reverse complement strand
ATCCATGAGTTGGATGGCCTGGCCGAGTTCTGCTTGAGCCGTGCGAACACCGACGGCGGCCTCGCTCGGCTTCTGCGCCTCGATGGCAGCGCTGGCGGCGGTGGAATCGGCAACGGCCGAGGCGAGCAAGGCGCGAGCGCGTTCACCATTGTCAGTCACGGCTTCGATAGCAACCGGCGCATAGCGACCTCGGAGCGCTTCGAGGGCGCTCTCGGTTGCGGGCAATCGCTCCGACGCCTTCGCGATCAGCGCGGACGTTTCGGCGAGGGCTGCGGGAGCATTCGTTTCGAGCTTGCGCAGCTCATCGAACGCGGCCGCTTGAGCATCAAGCAAATCGTCTGCCCGCTCACACAGCTCGATGATCTCAATTGTCATCGCCCGCTTCTGCTCAGCAGTCTCAGGCTCACTATCATCGAGCTTCTGACGGATGCGGAACGCCTGCGCCACCGCAGCGCTCGCCTCTTTCAGCGATGCTGCGAAGTTAGTCGTGGCCGCCGCGCCAAACTGAGCCTCAGCAAAACCGAGCTCTTGCTCGCTTGTCTTGAGAGCGTCATCCAGCTA
>NZ_JADYXE010000172.1:0-564 GCF_015864465.1 Pseudoalteromonas sp. SWN29 | reverse complement strand
GGAATGTGACTTACTGTTGATGTTGCTATTGATGACTTTATTTGATATGTGGTGAGGTTGATATTTATGATGATATTGATTTGAGATGACGTTGCTAATGAAGATCATGTCAACACGAATTGATGTTATTGTTGATGATTATGTGAATATGAAATGAGGTTGTTGTTGTTGTTGATAACGTCATTGAGATGAGATGATGTTTATGTTGTGAATGACATGGAAATGGAATGTTGATTGATGTTGGAAATGCATTGGCATGTGCATGTTGTGTATGTTCGTGGGGGGCACTGTGCACTGACCTTCCAGGGTCTTTGGCACTAGCTTTTGGCCACGTCATACGTCGTATGGAGTGTATGTCATGGGGGGTAGAGTGCATTGACCTTGTCGGATGGCCCAGACGTGGGTAACTAGCGTGGTTAGAGAATCTAAGCATTCCTGAGGGGATTCTTAGGTGCTTTAATTGGTCCATGGTCTTTGGCATTTACGTTTGGCCGTGATCATAGCTCATACGACACAGGAAATAGAGTAACTGTGGCCAAGTGTACTTTGTACTAGGGGGCTGTC
>NZ_JADYXE010000171.1:0-571 GCF_015864465.1 Pseudoalteromonas sp. SWN29 | reverse complement strand
TACTAGCCGAGTGGGGTGCTGCACGACCTCATCATGGCGGGTGCCCTCGTGAACGAGGCACACTCGCGCGATGACGACGAAGGCGGTTTCATCGGTGATGCCGTCGATGTTGCGCTTGCGGCGCTCGCTCGCTCGCTTGGCGTTACGAGTGACGATGACGAGCCCGATCAGGTGGCACGGCTGCCGTACGAACCACAGAACCGTTATTCACAATCGCTGCGCCGTAACGACAAGCGGGAGACGGATGCGGCACTCATGCTTTACGTTAAGGGCGCGCCGGAGCTCGTGCTCTCGATGTGTAGCGAGGAGGCCGGGGGAGGCCTCCTCGATGCGACCGCACGCCAGGGGGTGTACGACGCCCAGGCTCAACTGGCCAGCGATGGTTACCGCGTGTTGGCAATCGCCTGTCGAAGTGTGCCGCACAACGAGCTCACGGGTCCGGAACTTCCGCACCCCAGCAAGCTGCAACTGCTCGGTCTTGTTGCTCTCACCGACCCTCCGCGGGCGGAGGCCCTCGAGTCGATCGCCCTCTGTGTTGGAGCGGGGATCCGCGGCAGCATGGTGACGGGTG
>NZ_JADYXE010000170.1:0-572 GCF_015864465.1 Pseudoalteromonas sp. SWN29 | reverse complement strand
TATCTCCTAATTGAAATTCAGAAATAGCTTAATCGGTTTGACGAGTTACTGGCAGGTGCACTTTGCTAGACGCTTACTTTCAAATGATTTTAGCAACACGACTCTTAACTTATTGGTTGGCTTTTTCAGGATTGTTGAGCCAAATACGTCTCTACTGATTGCTAGTTATCATAATTTTGATTTTAAATAGCTCTATAAACTTCTTTATACAGGTGGTTTAGTTGTGTTTTTGAGCGTTTAGCTCAAATACTCAGCGAACAGTACTTTATTTCAAGTTTTCTTTAAAAAAGGGTTGATCTGTTTTCGGATCTCCCTATAATACGACCCCACTGAGACGGGATGTGGCGACGCGCAGCGGACAACGCATAGCGAGGCACGAACTATCTCAGAGAGTTAAATAAAACTTCGGTTTTAAATCTTCCAAAAGAAAGTTTAAAACTAAGTGTTGACTCGGAAAATAAAGGGTGTATTATTCGCATCCCTTGAGACGCTAAAGCGACTCAAAACGTTCTTTAACAATATAAAGCAATCATCTGTGTGGGCACTCGTACAGATTGAGTTCTAACAGCCAA
>NZ_JADYXE010000169.1:0-572 GCF_015864465.1 Pseudoalteromonas sp. SWN29 | reverse complement strand
GATGCGGCCCAGGGTATCGAAGCTCAGACTCTCGCCAACCTCTACTTGTCGATGGAGAACGACCTCACGATCATCCCCGTGCTCAACAAGATCGACCTTCCGGCGGCTGATCCCGACAAGTATGCCGAAGAAATCGCAGGCCTCATCGGTTGTGACCCCTCGACCGTTCTTCGCGTCTCGGGCAAGACCGGCATGGGCGTTCCCGAGCTTCTCGACGAGGCAACGCGCCTCATTCCGGCCCCGGTCGGTGACCCATCGGCTCCTGCCCGCGCGATGATTTTCGACTCGGTGTACGACGCGTACCGCGGCGTCATCACGTATGTCCGCATGATCGACGGCAAGATGTCACCGCGCGAGAAAGTCATGATGATGTCGACGAAGTCGGCCCATGAGTTGCTTGAGATCGGGGTGAGCTCGCCCGAACCGACCCCGACGAAGGGGCTCGGCGTTGGTGAGGTTGGATATCTCATTACGGGTGTAAAGGACGTTCGCCTGAGCAAGGTCGGCGACACGGTCACGAACTTTGCTAAGCCGTCGACGCAGCCGCTCAAGGGCTACTCCGAACCGAAGCC
>NZ_JADYXE010000168.1:0-574 GCF_015864465.1 Pseudoalteromonas sp. SWN29 | reverse complement strand
AAGGTTCCGCGAGCAGATCGCACAGTTGCACGGGGTGGGGCGAGCAATCGCCACACACCGCAGCGCACATAACTAAATACAAGAACTAGCAACACCAGATCTGAGACTTGTGAAAACAAGTAACAGGGACACCATCGGTTGGAGGCCGGTGCACAGGTGCTGTTACAGACCTCCACTCATCAACAGGAGAAGCCACTATGGCACGTCTAGCAGGCGTCGACATCCCACGCGACAAGCGTGTAGAGGTCGCACTGACTTACATTTACGGTGTTGGCCGCACGAGGGCACTCAAAACCCTCGCCGACACTCAGATCAGCGGAGAGATCCGTGTTCAGGATCTCACCGATGACCAGCTCATTGCGCTGCGCGACTACATCGAAGGAACCTTCCAGGTAGAAGGTGACCTCCGCCGTGAGGTTGCAGCAGACATCCGCCGCAAGGTTGAAATCGGAAGCTACCAGGGTATCCGTCACCGCAAGGGACTGCCCGTTCACGGTCAGCGCACGAAGACCAACGCTCGTACCCGCAAGGGCCCGAAGCGCACCGTAGCCGGCAAGAAGAAGGCCCGATAGAC
>NZ_JADYXE010000167.1:0-585 GCF_015864465.1 Pseudoalteromonas sp. SWN29 | reverse complement strand
ACCTGGTCCGCAGCTCTTCCGCCGTCTGAGGCACGCGATTATCGTGGCATTACAGTGGGCGGCTACCGATCACGATGGTTGCCCGATTCCTCAACGCGAGCGAAAAGGACGAAACCATGTCTGATCTCAACAGCCCAGCAGCCGCCGAAACCGGTTCAGGCCCCGACGCCCACAACATCCAAGACTGGACAGATCTTGGCAAAGAGATGTGGTCGTATCTCACCGGTCGCAGTGCTGTCATCGACTACAACTTCATCGACATGACCGTCGAAGTTCCCCGCGATGTTGGCCAGGATGCGCCCCGCGCGACCTGGAAACTCAACGGAACCCTGCGGGTGACCACCAGCGAGGGATCCGGCTCCGAACCGACCGCCCCGTAACGATGAGTACCTCAACGAGGTTCGACATCGATCTGGCGATCTCGCTCATCGAACCAATACTTGACGATGCGGATGCCGCGTCACCGGGCAGCGGGGAGCCAGCTTCACAGCTCGAGACAGAGAAAATGACGGGCACGATCAACGCCAACGGCATGGAAATCGACGTATTCTCGAGCAAGCCAGAGCTGTTCCTGCAGGCGCGAAC
>NZ_JADYXE010000021.1:0-76399 GCF_015864465.1 Pseudoalteromonas sp. SWN29 | reverse complement strand
TGTTATTTTATCAAATTAAGGAGGTTTAAGCGCTTAAATTAAATAGAAATTTTTGATATTGGTCTGATCAATGTCAGTTATAACTCTAAAAGAGCTTGTAACTGATTTAAACTAGTTACGGTATAAGTTGGCTTTATTCCGTCGGCTAATTGCTCACCAGGATGCTGTAACCAGCAAGTATCAATACCTACATTGTTGCCGCCAAGTATGTCACTTGCAGCAGTATCACCTACCATAAGTATTTCGCTTTTATCTGGGTTACCCATTAGCTCAAATGTGTGCTCAAAAATAGCTTTATTCGGTTTTGCTATACCTACAAGTTCAGATATAACTAACCATTCAAACATATCTTTTAAGCCAGTGTGCTCAAGGCGTACGGTTTGTAATCGCGCAAATCCATTAGTAATAATACCTAACTTAGCATTTGGCTTAAGCTTATTTAAAAGCTCAATCGCACCAGGTAATGGCTCGCAAATTTGTGCCATAGCATCTAAAAATGCATCGTTTAGCTCTTTTGCTGGCACATTTAGTTTTGCAGCCCATTCATTAAAACGAGTTACTTGTAAATAATCAGCAGTTATAGAACCGTTTTGATAATCCACCCACAGTTGCTTATTGGTCTTTTGATAATGAATATAATCGTCTTGGCTAAAATTGACACCATAAGCTTTAAACATGCGAGTCATGCCCGCTAAAATATCAAACCTAAATAAGGTCTCGTCTGCATCAAACAATACATAATTGTATTTCATTAAACTTCCTAAATTAATTTGTTTGGCTGTAAAGCTCTGCGTGTAGAAAAGGCGCCATAGCTAAAGTGAGTGCTTGTGTATAGGTACTTTCGCGCGTGGCATGATTGTTGGTAAGTAGACCAATAGCGCCACCTTTTTGTTTAACGTTGGTGGTATTAAATGCTTTGTCCATTACATCGCCAAGTTCTTCACCTTTAAGTAATGCATTATAAAGTACTTGGGGTAGAGGAAGGTTGCTGCTACGCCCTACAACTTGATTTAAGGCATTATCAATAACAACATAAGCAAATGTTGCAGGCCCATAGCTAAATTGCTCTGCACCGCCCTCCATGGCTACATAATAGTCAGCCTGATGGTGAGTTTTACAGTAATTCACTCGATTTTGAGCGCCAATTCGGGTTTCGTCTTCACCAATAGGTTGATCAGGCACGCCTGAGAGAGCATTCACACCTTCACAGTCAATGATACATTCTGGAAAATACATAGTAAAAATATGTTTAGCGGCATTTATTTTTACAGGATTTTTAGAACCGACAATAATTTTTAATTGTTGTGGCATGCTGATCTCACCTTGAGCAAAATCAGCAGTGTACGTGAGTTAGCTTTAACAAAAAAGAGTCGGTAATCAAATAGGTAAATCGAGTGGTGCTAGGTTTTCCAGTGCACGCTTTTTCAAAATAATATCTTTAATTAATGGGGTAAGCACAAGCTCCATAGCCAAGCCCATTTTGCCGCCTGGTACTACAAGCGTATTAATACGAGACATAAAACTGCCTTCAATCATGCGCAAATAATAAGGAAAATCAACATCTTCAATTCCCCTAAAGCGGATAACAACAAAGCTTTCATCAAGCGATGGAATGTCTTTTGCGCTAAATGGGTTTGATGTATCAACAGTAGGCACGCGTTGAAAATTAATATGGGTACGAGAAAACTGCGGGGTAATATGATTTATATAGTCATCCATACTGCGCACAATAGAGCCCATAACCGCTTCGCGAGAATGGCCTCGTTCGGATGTATCGCGTATTAATTTTTGAATCCACTCAAGGTTAATAATTGGAACCATGCCTATTAATAAATCGACATGCTTTGCAACGTCTACATCTTGATCAACTACGCCGCCGTGTAACCCTTCATAAAACAAAATATCAGTATTACTATCAAGGTCTTGCCAAGGAGTAAATGTACCCGGTAATTGATTGTATGGAACGGCTTCATCAAAGGTGTGTAAGTATCGGCGTAACTTACCTTGGCCTGTTTCACTATAGTTTTCAAACAACGCTTCTAAAGCACCAAAGTCATTTGCTTCTCGGCCAAAGTAACTAATGTGTTTATTTTCTTGTTGTGCTTCACGTACTTTTTTATCCATTTCAGGGCGAGTGTAACGATGAAAGCTATCTCCTTCGATAAAAGCCGCTTCAATATTAAGGCTACGGAAAATATGTTTAATTGCATTGGTTGTGGTGGTTGTACCCGCACCAGACGAACCCGTAATCGCAATAATAGGATTTTTAGCTGACATGTTAATTCTCTTTTTTAGGACCAGGTTTTATAACCAGACTAAACTTAACATTATTTTAAGCCGTTTGGGTATCTTAAGAGTTGACTGACTTAGCTCAAGTGACGTCATCAGCAAATAACGTTATCATGAGGTGCTTAAAATTAAAACGAGAGAAAGCATGAAACTTATTAAACCATTACTTGGGATATTTTCTATAGCAGCGCTTAGCCCAATTATGGCGCAGGCTAGCATGCCAAAAAGCCAAGTATTGCTTGCTGATTTAAATACGCCTTATGGGGTACAAGTTAATATAGTGAGTGATAAAAACAGTTATAACAACCAACCGCACTTAACAAGTACAGGTTTATACTTTACTCATGAGGTGACTGCAGGTGAGCAAAGCCAAACCGATATTGCTTATTACGATTTAACATCAAAAAAAGTTATTAATATCAGTAACTCTCCCGTAAGCGAATATTCACCAACGGTTATGCCAAGTGGTGATGCAGTATCAGCGATTGTTGTAGAGGCAGATGGTAAGCAAAAACTGTGGCAATACCCACTCAAAAGCGAAGATGCGCCAAGTCGTATTTTTGATTGGATTGAACCTGTTGGGTACCATGCATGGGGTGTTCAAAATGATTTAGTAATGTTTATTTTAGGAAAGCCTCACACTCTTCAATATACTTCTGTTGCACAAGCTAAGGGGAAAATAGCTGCCAGTAATATTGGCCGAACGCTTATTTATAACAACTCTACAGCTGCATTTTTATTTAGTTACACTAAAAACGAGCAACATATTTTAGCGAGTTTTAATCCACAGGATAAACAAGTTGAAGACCTACTAAGGTTACCTGCTCAAGTTCAAGATTTTATTTTGAAAGATGATGCAACTATCGCTTATGCTATTAAAAACCGCGTTTATCAGCGTAAACTTGATGGAAGTAATGAAGTATCGCAATGGCTTAATTTAAGCACCTACTGCGAAACAAATATAACAAGAATGAGTTACAACAATGAAAAACTCGCTTTTGTATGTGATATAACGCAGTAAAGCAGACAAATAAATTCAGATTTTATTGTGTGTATGCGTTAATCTAATACGCAAATTAACTAATAGGGATTACACGTGGCTTATAGTGCAGACGAGCTGACAGAACAGCTCATTAAATTACAGTGTAGAAGTAATTTTAAGATTAAAAATATTGCAGAGTACATGTTAGTAAACTCTAAAGAAGCATTTTATACCCACAGCGAAAGCGGCAAGGGTAAAATAGTAATTCGCCCAGCATTTGAGGTGTTTAGCGATGACTTTAGTGATATTGATGGCGTAACGCGTGCGCAAGGCTACTTTCATAGCAGCGAGATGACACGCTTTCCTACACGTATTTTTAAAAGTGCTCAGCCTATTCACTACGGTGTGGCATTTAAAATAAACTCTGAGCAAGCAGCAAAAGACTTTATTGCTAAGCTAACGATGATTATTGGTAATTAATAAAGCAAAAATATAAACGTAAATATAAACGTAAAAAGCCGCTGAATTTATATTCAGCGGCTTTTGTGTTTTTATAGCTTAATAAACCTAAGGGTTACTTACTTTTTAAGAAGCTATTAACCGATTCTAGTTCACGTGTTTTAAGCGCGATACAATCGTTTGTGCTTTCTTCAAGCTTACTTAATGTACGAGCGTAACCGGCTACATCAGCTACTTTTTCGTTAAAAAAGGTCTTTGTTTTAGCTAAGCTTTCTGCATTACAACTCGCCGTTGTAAAGTACGGTAAGTTAGGAATAAAGAAAGGCGGTAAGCTTGCTGTTACTTTATCGTAGTTACTGTAAACCCAGTCAATAAATAACGCTTGGCGCTCATCTGTATAACTTTGACCTGACAAAATAGTACGCATGTCAGAGGCAGTTACTTCATCCGTTAAGCTATAAGTTAATACCGCTTTTTGTAATTCAGGTTTGCCAAAAAAGCCCATTGCAGCAAGCATGTTAGTGCGTACTTGTGGATCTTTCGTTGTTTTAAACGTTGTCATGAATTGATCAAGCAGCGCTTTGTCACCATGAAAAGCAGCAAGAGTTAAGTACGTACCGGCTAAGTAAGGGTCTACTTTTTGTGGATCATTTAAATAAACTTGTGTTTGTTCTTTCGCTTTGCTGATTACGTTTTGATCTTCACCATCAAAACCTAAGCGTGATACAACGGCCGCACGAAGTTGTGCAATAGCTCCGTCTTCTCCCGCTTTAGCTTCTAAACCATATTTTTTAGCTGCAGGCGTTACTGCATTACGAATAAATTCAGGCCATAGGTCTTTATTGCTATCGTCTTTAAAAGTACGTTGTTGCGATACTAAGTAACCTAGCGCTGTATTTGCTACGCGAGGGTGGCTATCGCTTACGAACACTTCAAGTGTTTGCATTAACTTAGCAGCAGATATAACACCAGCGTCAAGTAGTGCATCAGTAGCCGATAACAACGCTAAGCGTTCACGGTCACTCAGTACGCTTGGCGCCTTTTTAACAAGTGCGCTAAATTGTGCGTCATCCATTACCCAGCGGTAGTAGCCTAGTGCACCCTGATCTGGATAAATCCATTCTGGCTCAAAGTCTAAGTCTAGCGTTTGGCTTTGTTTATTAAGTAATACATTTGCTGTTTTTACTTTATCGCCAGCACCATATTTAATTGCAACCGGTACATTCCATAACTGCTCTGGCGCATCAACGCCTGCATTTACAAAGCGGCTTTGTGAAATAGTTACTTTGCTACCTTGTTGAGTTACTTTAACTAGTGGGAAAGAAGACTGTTCAATAAACGATTTTAAAACACTCGCAACATCTTTGTTTGATGCTTTGCCAAGTGCTTCCCATAAATCTGCCGCTTCAGCATTTTTATACGAAAACTCTTTTAAGTAGCTTTGAATACCTTTTTGGAAAGCGTCTTCGCCAATCCAATTTTCGACCATAGCTAGTACTGAGCTACCTTTACTGTAAGCAAGACCTAAACCGTCCATAATGTCGGCTTCGGTTTTAATTGGCTTACGAATAGGCTTGGTGCTTAAACGTGCATCAAGTGCCATTACGTTGTTTTGTGGTAAGTCTAAGTGCGATTCAAACTCAGGGTTAAGCTGCTTAGTGATTTTTGCAGCCATCCAGCTAGCAAACGCTTCGTTTAACCATAAGTCGTTCCACCATTTCATGGTTACTAAGTTACCGTACCATTGGTGAGCCAGTTCGTGGGCAATAATAGATACATTACGCTGTTTTTTACTGCGTGTAGCGGCAGCTAAATCAACTAATAAAATATCTTCTCTGTAGGTTACTAAGCCTGAATTTTCCATTGCGCCGAATGGAAACTCTGGCACTGCTACTGAGTCTAATTTTTTGTAAACGTAAGGAATACCAAAATACGCTTCAAGTGCGCCCAGTACTTTTGGAATGTTTTCTTTTGCGTATTGGGCTAAGTGAATTTTACCTTGAGGGGTAATTACACGACCAGGAATTGGCATGCCTTTAATTTCTAATTCTTCAAACGGGCCAACAGCCATCGCTACTAGGTATGAAGGGATTGGCGGTGTTTTATCAAAAAAGTGTGTGGTCATATCGCCATTAACTGTTGTTTTTAACTCTGGCGTATTTGAATATACTTTTTGTGATGTAGGCGCAGTAATCGTTAACTGAAATGGAATTTTGTAACTTGGCTCGTCAAAAACAGGAAATGCACGGCGTGCATCACTCATTTCAAATTGAGTAAATAAGTAAGGAGTGCCTTGGTCTAATGTTTTGTATAAACCAACGCTTTGACGGTTATACGGCGCTGAAAAATCAACTTTAAGTGTGTATTTACCCGGTTGAATTTGCTCATCACAACTAAATTTAACTTTGCCCGTTTTAAGCATTTCGTTGTTTAAATCACAGTTTTCTTCACCAAGCAGTTGCGCCATTTTAACAGCGTAAGCTACGCCATTTAACTCAATGTATTTTGTTGGTTTTAGTACTTCTAGGGAAATCTCTGTCATCCCTGTAAATGTATCTTGGCTAGGGTCGAGTGTTAACGACACCTTTTGTGAACTTGGTTTTGCGAGTTTTTCAATAACGAATTCGTTAGCGTTTGCAGCACCCATTGCCAAAGCAACGCTCACTGTTAAGAGGCTTTTAAGAAACATAGTGATCCCTAGATTGTTGTTGTTAGAAACGACCCTAAATAGGCTTTTTTATGCTCATATAATTAGGGGGTTAGATATCCTAACAGTTTTTTTAAATAGAGTAATTGATTATAACGGTGACTTTAAGGGGAAATAGTAACAAAGTTTGTCAGTGGCTTTCGCGTGCTATAAAGCGTTGCCAATGCAAGTGTGAGTTAATAATACGTATTTGTTGGACAACGGTATTTAATAAGTGGGTATCGTTAAATACATCGTGTGGATACTCGTTAAAACCCATCAAGTAATTAAATGCGTCTTTAGAGTTGGCTTGTATGGCGTATATACGAACTTGTTGCTCAAAGTTAAGACGAAGACTGCTTATTGCTGTTTTCATACCAAGTTGATCAACGTTTGGTATATCACATTTTTGCAGATAACCGGCTCGCTCACCTTCCCCTGAAAACCAAATACGGACTTTTTCACTGTATCTGCCAGTTTTAGCAGGTAAGTCGAACATTAATCTGTATTGGTTTTGCGATTTGATGAACGTTATATATTCATTAAATCCAGCATTTATAAGTGCTTGATGTACAGGAACTAAGCGAGGTTTTATTTTACCGTGGGTATGAAAATTAAAGCATAAGACGTTTTTTTCAAGGGACAGATCATCAAGCGTTAAATAACCAATCTCATCGCTATAAGCACCACTATAATATGCAATTAAAGGGAGCCAAAAATGCCAGTGTTTTGGTTGCTCTCGTGCAACTTTAAAATCACCGTATATATATCCATTATAAAGAGTGTGCAGTTCCATGGCTGAAAAGGGCCGGCGACCAAGATGGGTTTTCAACGTAATACCTTGAAAATAATGATGTGTTTTATTTTATACCCAACTAGCAGTAGATGCTAGTCGGGTTTTATCCGCTTTTAGAGTAAAGCGTATAAAGTATTATTCACTCAATGCGCGAGCTAAACCTGTAGGTTCAATTTCTGCACATACTTGGTCGTCATTCCAATTGATACCAACAAGTGCGTTATCTTCATTTAAGTCTTCAACCCATGCATCTAAAAATTCATCAAGGTTGATTTCTACTGGGCTGTAATCTTTCCACTCTTCTTTACACTGTGCTTTAGCTGCTGCTTCACTTTCCCAAAGCAGTAGTACGTCAGTTTCGTCAAATTGGTTAGAATCGCACACTACAAAGCCATTATCTTCTGCACCAAGTGCCCAAATTACTTCGCTAACACGTACTTTTTCTACGAAGTTAACTAGTTGTGATTCAATTTCGATATCGCTCATGTGTTTACCCTTTTAAATTAGTGACGAGGATTGGTGTCTATTGCTGCTTGGCGCTCGTCATATTGCTTATGAAAAGCAACAAGCGCTGAATGCTGACTAAAGTCAGCTAATTCGCGAAAGCAAATCCAATCAAGCAGGCAGTATAAACTGATGTTGAGGTATTCACAGCTTTTAAATTCTTCATCGCTTAAATGGGTATTTAAAAAGCTTAATGTTTGTTCAATACGTTCGTTTTGCAGATTAAAAAATAATTTATCGCTTTTGGTGTCAAATCCAGAACGTTTACATAACACCATTTCTACTAACGAATCGTTACAAGCATTTATAGTCGTAAGTAAGTGCTCTTGAGGCCACGTTAGTTTTGGCTGACCTGTTTTTTCAAGTAAATAACGCAATATAGAATTAGAGTCACTAAGAGTTAAGTCGCCATCTACCAGTATTGGGATTTTTCGAGCTGGATTTTTACTGGCCATAGTAGGGCGATCTTGCTCAGAAAATATATCGAGACTTACAAGCTCTAGTTTGCAGCTGTTTTGTTGTGCCCAAATTCTAATGCGGCGCACGTAAGGTGAAGGTACAGAACCAATTAATTGCATAATTACTCCATAAAAAAGCCGCATAAGCGGCTTTTATCAAATGTTACTTACAGTACAGTTAAATTTATTCTGAACGGCTAGTAACTTCAAGTAAATGATAACCAAATTGAGTTTGCACAGGGCCTTGTACTTGATTAATTGGCGCAGAAAACACAACTTTATCAAACTCTGGAACCATCATACCAGGGCCAAACTCACCAAGAGCACCGCCATCCTGACCTGAAGGACAATTAGAATGTGCTTTTGCTAGTTCAGCAAAGTCTTCGCCTTGCTCAATTTTTGTTTTTAAGTCTAAGCATTGTGCTTCACTGTCTACAAGTATATGTCGTGCGCTTGCTACTGTCATAAAATCTCCCGAGTATAGTGTGGTGTTTTTTTAACCGAATTGAAATATCATTCTAGTTAGTTTCAACTAATTGTACCAGTATAAACTTATTTATCAGAAAACGCAGTTTCAATTGCAGTAATCATTTGCTCTGAATTAGGTGCCACTTTGCTGTTAAACCGTAAAACTGTTTTACGATCAGCAGACACTAAGTATTTATAAAAGTTCCAATTTGGAGAGCTAGTTTGCTCATTCAAATATTTAAAAATTGGACTTGCTTCGCTACCACGAACTTTGCTGGTGGCAAACATGGGAAAAGTTACACCATAATTTACAAAGCATACTTTCGCTGTTTCTTTTTCATTGTCTTCTTCTTGAAAAAAGTCATCAGAGGGGAACCCTAATACGACTAAACCTTGCTCTTTGTATTGTTGATATAGCGCTTCAAGGCCTTTAAATTGATATGTAAAACCACAATTACTTGCCGTGTTTACTATTAACAAAGGTTTATTTTTAAATTGGCACAAGTTAATAGATTCTTTTGAGCGAAGCTTTCGTATATCTACATTGGTAAAATCTTGGCAGTCCTGTGTAGAGGTTTTATTTATGATTGATGGTGTTTGAGCTTGAAGGGGAGCATTAATAAGTAAAGCCGTTAAACCTATTATAATTATTTTAAGCATTACATTACCTAAACTTTACGATTGTTTGATTGGATAATCATACGCTAATATGGAACAAATTGATCAACCCTCTAATGACCTATGACAATCCGTTTAGCAACTATTAATGATCTTAATGAAATTGTAGCCATTTACAACGAAACTATTGCAGGGCGAATGGTAACTGCAGATACGCAAGAAGTGAGCGTTGACGAAAAGCGTGACTGGTTTAATAGCCACAACGATAAAAGGCCTATTTACGTTTACTGCGAAAATAACCAAGTACTTGCTTGGGTAAGTTATAAATCGTTTTATGGGCGCCCAGCTTACGACGGCACAGTAGAAATGAGCATTTACATTACCAGTAAAGCGCAAGGTAAAGGGCTTGGTAAAAAGCTAATGATATTTGCTCAAACACAAGCTAAGCAATTAAATATTAAAGTATTACTCGGCTTTATTTTTAGTCATAACTTACCGAGTGTTAAATTGTTTAAGCATTTTGATTTTGCAATATGGGGTGAGTTGCCAAGCGTTGCCATAATGGATGATAAGGCGTATAGCCTTACTATTTTTGGAAAACATCTGGAATAAATTATTTTTCATAATGTTGTAATATTTTTTTACAAAATAAGACGAAGGGTTTATGCCAATTAAATAAAAATAGTCTACGCTATTAACATATTAAGTTTATTAATTTGAAGTGTAGCTTGATGATTCGAAAAATATTAATTGTTGATAGTAGCAGTGTCATCGCAATGCGTGTGAAAGTGCTTTTAGAATTAATAGGATGTGAAGTCGAATTAATTCATTTCAGCATGCTAGACATGTATACCAATATAGGCGACTACGACTTAGTTGTTGTTGCCCATGGTGTGCCTGTTGATTCTATAAAACCGCTTGTTAGCCAAGTAGCGCAAGAGCGTTTTATGCTGCTTGCTCCAAAAGCACAAAGTGGTGAGCAACTAACTGCGTTTAGTGAGCTAAATCATGTTGCGCCTGACGCAACCGTGATCTACCCATTTTTTTCTAATAAAGAAATTACTTCTCTTTTAGAGAGCCTACTAGAATTAGGCTCTAATCATATTTTGCAATTACCCGCTATTTTACTCGTCGATCATGTTCCTGAGCGCCTCGAAAAAATGAAAAGCAGCTTGATTGGTGCTCATATCGAGACCCATACAGCAACCACCTCTGCAGAAGCTTTAGAAATTACGAAAGAAAAGAAAATCGATATACTGATAAGTGATTTTGTTTTAGATGACGGAACCGGTTTAGAAATTTTTTCAAACTTAAAAATAATGCAACCACATTGCCGTTGCTTATTATTTACCTCACGTCCCGATCAAGTTTCAATGATTGAAGCTATTCGTCAAGGTGTAGAAGACGTACTTATTAAGCCATTGAACGACAGCTCATTATTACAATCAATACATAAACTGTGGCAAACAGAGTTATTAAAACGCCATAACGCAGAACTTGTCGAAAGGCTACAAGATACGGTTGATGCCCTGATTGAAAAAGACAGCCTACTTCAGGTTATTTATAAGCATACGCCTGATGCAATTATGTTGTTTGAGAAATGCGGTAGAGTGATAGAAGCTAATGATGCTTGTTTAAAACTATTTAACTTACCGTTTAACGAACTAGAAGGTAAATCAGTATTTAGCTTTTTAGATGATGATTCAACGTTAGGTATTAAAAATAAAATTTCGACATTAAATAGTAATCGCCAATTTAGCTGCGACTTACGTTTATCTAAAACTGCAGGGGGCTATATACCGTTAGTGGGATCTTTTAATGAGATAGATCACCATGGTGAAATAGCACTTGCCGTAATATTTAAAAATGTAACCCACCTTAAGCAAAAAGAAGATTTACTACTTGAAGCAAAAGATATCCTTGAAGAGCAAGTAAGAGCGCGTACTTCACAGCTTGAACATGCAAAAAATATTGCTGAAGCTGCAAACTTAAGTAAATCAGAGTTTTTAGCAAACATGTCGCATGAACTTCGCACACCAATGCACTCTATTTTAAGCTTTTCGCGTTTTGGTTTAAGCAAATTAGAAACTGGAGATTTTGCAAAAGAGAAACTAATTAAATACCTATCGCGAATAGAGAGTAGTGGTGAGCGTTTACTGTCGTTACTAAATAATTTACTCGACCTATCTAAGCTTGATGTGGGTAAGTTTCCATTTAATCCTCGTCCATATAATTTAGCGAACATTATAAAAACAAGTATTGATGATGTATCTGGTACGGCAATGGAAAAAGAAATTGAGGTTGTATTCACCGCGCAGCCGCTACCTGTAATTTCGCAGTGTGATGAAGAGCAAATAAACCAGTTACTTCGAAACGTATTAGGTAATGCACTCAAATTTAGTGAACCAAAAAGTAAAATACAGATAAATTTAGAGTCAGATAGTCGATTTGCTACCATAGAGGTTACCGATAATGGGGTCGGTATACCAGAAGATGAGCTGGAACATATTTTTACTAAGTTTGTACAAAGCAGCAAAACAAATAGCGGTGCCGGTGGTACCGGATTGGGCCTTGCATTGTGTAGAGAGTTTGTGTCTTTACATCAAGGTGAGATCACTGCACGTAACAACGAAAATGGTGGTGCAACTATATCTATACAGGTGCCATTAGAAATAAATCTAGATGATCATTTGGCTGAAGATCAATTAATACAACACAGTAATTAATTGCTAGTTAGCATACCAAGTAACTTTTTTTGAGAATTTGAATGGATGATAAATTATGGCCTTAACTAAAATACTTGCCGTTGATGATGAACCCTTTAACCTTGAAATTATTGAGGAGATTTTAGAGGATCTTGATTTTGAATTACAAGTAGCAACAAGTGGTCCTGAGTGTTTAAACATGGTTGAAGGCTATATGCCTCAGGTTATATTGCTCGACGTAAGTATGCCGCAAATGAACGGCTATGAAGTATGTAAGGCACTTAAAGCAAACCCAAATACAGCACACATTATTGTTATGTTTGTGTCTGCTCGTGGCACAGTTGAAGAGCGTATGGAAGGCTACTCGGTTGGTGCAGAAGACTATATTGTAAAACCCTTTGGCCATGATGAACTTAAGTCAAAGCTTAAAAATTTAAACCAAGTACTCGTTGAAAAACAAAGCCTTGAAAAGCAAGTTGAAGATGCTACATCAACTGCATTTAATGCCATGGCTAACAGCAGTGAAATGGGGCAGATAGTTAACTACGTTGAAAACATAGGCTTTATTAACGACCCTCAAGAGCTAGGTAAAGCGCTTATAGATTGCCTACAATCTTTTGATTTGCAAAGTAATGTTGAGTTTAGAGAGAACGATGAAATTAGTCACTTTGCATTAAGCGGCGTGTGTTCACCTATTGTGGTGGAGCTATTTGAAATGCTTAAAAACAAAGGGCGTTTACATGAATTTTCGCATCGAATTTTAGTTAACTATGAATTGATTAGCTTACTTATTTTAAATATGCCTGATCACGATCCAGATAAACACGGGCGTATACGCGACCACGTATGTTTTATTGTCAGTGTTACCGAGCAGCAACTACGCGCCATCATGACTAAGAAAATGCTTGAATCACAACAAGCAAAACTTAATGCCGTAGCAAGTACAGTTCACAGTAAGTTTCATGGCTTAATTAGCTTATTGAATGACAACCGTCAAAACAACGAAAAAGTGTTTAAACAGTTACAAGAAGAGCTCGAAGAACGTATCCCATCAATGGGATTAGATGAAGATCAGGAGGTGTTTATTTATAAAAAAGTAGATGAAACTATCCAAAACTCAGTGGCCAGAGAGGAGTCTGTTAAACAGGTAAAAGCAGCTTTTGCTGAAATTGAGCAAGACCTGTCATTGCTTTTAAAGAGCTAAATATATTTAATTAAATAATGTTACTTTAAGGCTTACTCCAACTGCATTATGCATCTCTGGGTAAGCCTTTTTCTACGATTCTGATTAACCTAGCCGTTTTACGAATTTGTAATCGTTGTTTATCGTTTTGTTGAGCAAGCGCCCATTCAATATGTTCTAAAACAAGCTCGCTGGATATTTGGCTTTTATCTTGTAAAGCATGAATAATAGCCGGGCTAAACTCTGCATTACCTAAACCGACCGCTATATTACGTAACCAACGTTCGTGACCTATGCGGCGAATAGGGCTGCCTTCGGTATTTTTTAAAAATGTAGGCTCATCCCAAGCAAATAGCTCAAGTAAATCTTTATTTTTTAATTGAGTACGAGGATGAAAATCATTTTCATCCGTTATTTGTCCATAACGATTCCAAGGGCATACCAACTGGCAATCATCACAACCATAGATACGGTTGCCTAATAAAGTTCGGTATTGTTCGGGTATGGGGCCTTGGTGTTCTATCGTTAAGTACGATATGCATTTACGTGCATCAACAACGTAAGGCTCTACAATTGCACCTGTTGGGCAAAGAGTAATACAAGCAACACATTTTCCGCAGCCTTCAAACGTGTTCTCTGCATCTATTGGTAGAGGTAAATCAATAAATAGTTCGCCTAAAAAAAACCACGATCCTGCTTCTTGATTAATTAATAACGAATGCTTACCACGCCACCCTAAACCGGCTTTTTCGGCAAGTTGACGCTCAAGTACCGGGGCTGAATCTACAAATGGCCTAAAGCCATATTCGCCAATTTCTTGCTCTATTTTTTGGCCAAGTTTTTTTAAACGATTACGCATTAATTTATGGTAATCACGACCCAGTGCATAACGACTTATGTATGCTTTTTCTTTATTTTTTAAGGTTTTTGCAAAGCCAGCATCGGGAGGGAGATAATTCATTTTTACCGATATAACACGCTGTGTACCTGGTACTAATTCAGCAGGGCGAGCGCGTTTCATGCCGTGAGCAGCCATATAATCCATCGAGCCGTGGTAGCCAGCATCAAGCCAGCGTTGCAATTGGGCTTCGTGCTTAGATAGGTCAATATCAGTAATACCTACTTCGCTAAAACCAAGCTCTTGCCCCCAGGTTTTTATTTGTAGGGCTAATTTTTCATAGTCTGGGGTAGGGTTGCTCACACACTTCACACACTTAAATTAATAGCTGCGTAATTTACCATATTTCTCTGAGCCCGAAAACGCTTCTTAGCGCACGAAGCGCTTTAACTGTTGTTGGGTCTGTAAGCTTAATTGTTGAGATTGCTCGCTATCGGCTAATGCCGTATCTATTTGCTGTTTAGCTTGCTCACCTAAAGCTACTATTTGCTCTACCGATTGGTGAGTATTAGTTTGAGTGCCCTCAAGCATATGTACAGCACTGGCTATTTGTTGTAGTTGCTGTTGGTTGTGCTCAAACTCACTAAGCATTTTTGTAAAACCCTCGGAGGTTGCACTAATTGAGCTTTGTGCATTATTGGAGTGAGTCATTAATTGCTCTGACTCTTTATTTGTTTCATTTACTAGCTCATTCATTTGAGTAATAAAGTCGCTTATTTGCCTAGTTGCGCCACTTACCTTTATTGAAAGTGTGCGTACTTCGTCTGCAACTACGGCAAATCCTCTGCCAGCTTCACCCGCTCTAGCTGCTTCTATTGCGGCGTTAAGGGCTAACAAATTGGTTTGATCAGAAAACTCTTCAACCATTTTTAAAATACTGCGAATGTTTTCACTGTTCTCTTTCAGTCCCGCAATTGTATTTGAAAAGCTACCTAGCATATTAGTAATAAGTTTAACCTGCTTTACTAAAGCTGCGAGCTCTGATGCAGATAGTTTTACAAAGTTAAGGTGTTCATTATTAACGTTATGCACGCTATCTGTATTATTTACTATGTTTTGTAAGCTTTGGGTTATTTGCATACTGGCATTAATAATACTGTGGCTTAACTGTATTTGTTGCTCACTTGATTGCTCAGTATTTTTCATCGATTCAGTGACTTGTATATTACTGTGTGCACTAGCTTGAGCACTGTTATATGTTGTGCTGAGTAACTCACTTAAATGGGCAGTAAATATATTATATTGTGAACTTAAATCTTTAAATTCGTCATACGAAAAGTGGGGAAGTTTTGCTGCTAAATTTGCATCTTGTTGGTTTATTTTTATCAAAGTATCGCGCATAGCAGTAACAGGGCGAACAATTAAAAAACGCATATAAAAAAGAGTAAAAATAAAACCAGATATAATAACAAGCGTAAGCAGCCAAAATAGCCCTGTACTTTGCTGTTGTTCGCTTAAACTCTGATGCAGCCAAAATAACGTAATTGCTTGGAACAATAATACAAAACTTAAATTACCGATTATTTTACGCGTTAACGTAAAAAAGAATGTTTGCTCTATATAGTTATAAATTTTCATAAAACTACTCATTATGCTTAAGCCCTACGATTCTTATTTTAGTTAGGGAGGTGTAAGTTAGCTTTTTTGTAACGATAACAAGTAAGCTTTGGTTCGCGCTGGGTAATTTGTAAAAATTCCGTCTATGCCATACTCAAGCATTAGCGCTATATCTTGTTCTCTATCGACCGTATAAGCATAAATCTTTAAGCCTCTTTTTTTTGCATCATCGGCAAAAGCCTTATTTATAAAGGTTTTATCTGCATGTACGCTATAAGCGTTTAAATCACTTGCAAACTTTGCATAGTTAATTGGAATAGAAGAAGTAAGGGCGCCTATTTTAAGCCATGGTAGCTTGCTTTTAAGCCACTGTAGTTGATGATGATCAAACGATGATACTAAAATATTCGCTTTCGATATTTTGTTAGCTTCAATATTTTCTTCAAGTTGAGCCACAAACCTTTCTAGTTCAAATGTATGTTTAAGCTCAATATTTAATAAAGATTTATTGTTATTCCAATCAAACAACTGTTGAAGAGTGGGAATTTTTTCACCATTTCCAGCATCAAGTTTAGATAGTTCATGTGCCGTAAAGTTACTCACTCTACCTTTACCGCTGGTGGTTCTATCGAGCCATGAGTCGTGTATTAACATGTAATCATCGATGGAACTTTGAATATCTACTTCAATACCATCAACACCTACTTTTAACGCTTCTAAAATAGCGCTTTTGGTGTTTTCAGGAAAATCCCCACTGGCACCACGGTGTGCAAATACTTTCATTGTCGAGCCCTTTTAGTGATTGACCACGTTTCAAAACAAGCGGCACTAACAATAAGTGCTCCACCAACTAACGTCATAACAGTAGGACGTTCATGAATAATTACTATAGCCAGTATGGTGCCATAAAGTGGTTGTAAGCAAGAAATTAACCCCGCAGTTGCCGCTGATAAATGCTTTAAACTTGCTGCAAATAACGAGTGCGGTGTAGCTGTAAAAATAACACCCGCTATGGCAATTAAAATTAGGTCGTGATGACTAACCTCATATACCGGCACTTCTATAAATGCGCACAGCATAATGCTTGCCACTAAGGTTTGATAAAACATCGTTTGCGGGCCACCATATTGGCTAAAGTAGCGCTTATGGGTAATGTTTCTGATTGAAAAAAACAATGCCGATATCACACCTGTTATTACACCTAAGGTTACATCGTCGCCCAAGTTTGCACTTGGTACTAACAGGTAAATCCCTAAAACAACCACCGCCGCACTTATTATATCTTTTGCTTTTGGCCTGCTTTTATTAAATAAGGGCTCTAAAAATACCGTCATTACGGGGTAGCTAAAAAATGCCAACATCCCAATTGTTATACCGGCCATTTGCATACCAGCAAAATAGGTTACCCAGTGAATACCCACCGCAACACCTAAAAATAATGAAATAAGGTAGTCTTTAGGCTTGTTTAGTTTAATTTGTTTTTTTTGAAAATACAGCATGGCTAAAATAGCCATTCCTGCAATTGCAGTTCTGTAAACGGTAATATCTAAAGCATTTAAACCAATAAGCTTGGCAAATAAAGCGGTTCCGCCAAAAAGTAATACCGCTATGTGCAAATAAATTAAACTTTGCTGCTGAGATTGCATTTAGTTTCCTTGTTGTACTTTTTGAACATATTAACATTGCTTAAAAATTCTTAAGATGAATTTTTTTATCGCATGACAAATGTCATAAAAGTTGATGACACTTCACACTCTTATTATTTTTGTACGCTGGCATAGTTACCTTACTCAACAGGGGATAATTATGAATTCTTTAATTTTAATCAGCTTAACTATTAATGAAGTGCTAGAGGCATTAAGTTTTACGATTACGTACGCAGATTGCTTTATGCTGGCATGCATTTTTATGTTATTTATATTTATTAATAAAAATAGTCCTATAAGTAAAAATAATATGCCAGAGGTATTTGTATGAGCTCGCTTAACTCCTTTTCTCAACAAAGTGATAAAGGTTTTTGGAAATATGGGCATTTAATTTTTACAGGCTTTTATTTACTCCCATTAATAATTAATTTTGCGAGCTTTACTGCTAACCAAATAACGATGTCTTTAGCCTTTTATGTTGCTTTTATTCTTTTATATGTAAAAGCAATAAACTGCAAAAGTGCAGGGGTGACCAAGTTGTTTGTAGCCATGCTATTAATTTGTTTTTGCGCTACTTTTTACACCACAGGTACTCCTACTTTATTTGGCTTTGCAGCCTACGTAGCAGGCTATGCATACAACTACCATCAAAGAATTTATGCTGCACTCGCGATTATATCTACGGTTTTATTAAGCGCATATATTGGTGATATAGGGAAGGTTCAATACTTTTTAGCCGTTGCTTTGATTTTATGTGCAGCCTTATTTAGTTACGGTATTGCAGCTAAAAGAGAGAGCCTGTACAAAAAACGTGAGCAAGAAAGCGCTAACCAATTAGAGCAATTAGCAGCAATTGCTGAGCGTGAACGGATAGCCCGCGACTTGCACGATATTTTAGGTCACTCACTGTCATCTATTGCTTTAAAAGCTGAGCTTGCAAATAAATTAAACCAAGGTGAGCGTTACGCTCAAGCAAATAGCGAAATTGCACAAGTGGCCGATCTGGCAAGGCAGTTACTCAGTGATGTAAGAAGCGCCGTTAGTGATTTAAAACAGCTTAACCTTGTTAGCCAAGTAGCACAGTTAAAACAAAGATTAATAGAACAAGACTTTAACGTTTCATTTAATGTAGTTTTAAATACTCTACCCGCTAAAGTAGAGGGCATCGCAGGCCTTATAATTAAAGAAGCCGTTACCAATTTGCTACGTCATAGCAGCACAAAAAATTGCGAAATAAATATAGAACAAACAGCGCAGCAGCTACTCATTACCGTTATTGATCGTGCACCGTGCTCTACATTAAATTCGGGCAATGGCCTAAATGGCATTACAGAGCGAGCAGAGCAATTAAAGGGCAGTGCTAAATTTACCTGTGGTGATACTTTTACGCTAAATGTGATATTGCCAATCACAGCTAAGGATTTACAATGATTAAAGTTTATTTAGTGGAAGATCAAGCGCTTGTTCGTGATGCAATCGCAGCACTATTAAGTCTCGATTTTAATATAGAGATAATTGGGCAAGCAAGTAACGGGCAAGATGCACTTAATGCAATTGAGGCGCTTGATAGTGATTTACTGCCAGATATAATTTTAACCGATATAGAAATGCCAACCATGAATGGTATAGAGCTCAGCGAAAAAATAGCTGCTAAGTTTCCCGCTATAAAAATGGTTATTATGACCACGTTTTCTCGCGCTGGTTACATAAGACGCTCATTAAGTTCGGGTGTTAAAGGGTTTATACTAAAAGAAGCACCCAGTGAAGATCTAATAAATGCCCTTAAAAAAGTAATGCAGGGGCAAAAGGTAATTGATCCAGAGCTTGCTATTAATGCATTAGACGACGCAGATCCACTTACCGATAAAGAACGCAAAGCACTTAAACTTGCAAGCGATGGCCTTAAAACAAGCGAAATAGCCAAGCAGTTATTTATAAGCGAAGGCACCACACGTAATTATCTATCAGACGCCATTGCAAAATTAAACGCCACTAACCGCATAGATGCTGCGCGTATAGCTAAACAAAAAGGATGGCTTTAAATAGTGGGTTTATAAATTATAAGCAAAGTATTACTATGTTATACCAATCTGCTTATATATGGGGTCTATTTAACGTTAAGAAAATTACGCTAGAACTAGGCAAAAATTTTTGTATCTAGTGTTCTAAATAAAAAATTTTTAACGACGTTATAGTGAAATTTAATTCGTTAAATTGATCAAAGATTTATGCAGGTTGGTATTACTTATAATAGTAACGAACAGCGCTTAAAGTTAGCTTAAAAAGCGCTAAAAGAGGGTTTGATGGCAAATCTAATAGAACTAACAACTAAAAATAGTACTGTAATACTCACTATGAATACCGCTGAAAATCGTCACAACCCAGCATTTTTGGCTGAGTTTAATTTACACCTTGACCATATTGAAGCAGATCAAAATATTAAGTCAGTTATTTTAACGTCTGCGAGTGATAAAAATTGGTCATTGGGCATCGACCTTCAGTGGATGTCTAATCCAAGTATTTTACCTGCTGCAATTTCTGACTTTATGATTCAAATAAGTGACTTGTTTAAGCGCATAGTTACGTTTCCTATGCCTATAATTGCTGCGTTAAACGGGCATACCTATGGCAATGGTTCTGTGCTTGCATGTGCGTGCGATTTTAGATTTATGAAGTCAGACAAAGGCTTCTTTTGTTTTCCTGAAGTTGATGTAATGGTGCCTTTTGTACCGTCGATGTTTCCTATAATTAATAAAGCAATTTCGCAAACATTCTTTAATCGTTTAGCTATGTCAGGAGAGCGTGTTGGTGCACAGCAGTTGTTAGACAATAAAGTGGTTGAAGCTGTGTTTGCAAATAACGACGAACTACAAGCAGGTGTACTTGAGTTTGCCCAGCAGTTTAATAAAAATCGTTGGATTTACGCTCAAAACAAAACACAAATGAACAAAGAAATTTTGCTTACAATGAAAGATGAAGATCCAAGCTTTATTGATAATATAAGTAAATTGCTCTGGAAAAACCTACAAAAAAAATAAATAACCTGAACTCAGGTTAAGAGATTTACTAACGTATTGAATCATGTTGATATTTAAATTTATTTTCTCCAGCCAGAGATTTTCGGTGAAAACAAGGCGAATTTACGCGTCAATAGCTGGCCTATTGCAAGTATATTCAACGCTGTTAGCGCTGAAAATAGCTGCTCGAGATAGATTTATTATCCAGAGCTCAGGTTATAAATAAGTATTTAGCGCGAAAGGGCTTTCGGATTGCTACGATATGACTTAACACTTTGCAGTTAAGGGGTCGTTAAGCCCCATTGCGCTAGATTTTTAAACTATACACCAAGATAAACAGCAAGGTAAAAGTGCTTTCTTAAAAGTTTAATCGCTTTTACCTGTCTCATTATAACTATATGGGTTAAAATACCTACATAACCAACTAACAAGATAGTGAATGTCAAACCAAGATCCAAATCTCAGTCGAGAACAAGAAAAGTACGAAAACCCAGTCCCTAGTCGTGAGTTTATACTTACTCACCTTCAAGAGCGTTCAAAACCTGCTAACTATGCGCAATTATGTGAAGAACTAGCAGTAAACGATGACGAACGCCAAATAGCATTTAAACGCCGCCTTCGCGCTATGGAGCGTGACGGACAGCTGTATTTTAATAAATTTAAATGCTATGCCCTAATTGACGAAGCCGGTTTAACCAAAGGCAAAGTAATAGGCCACAGAGACGGTTTTGGCTTTTTAGAAGTTGAAGGCGAGAGTAAAGATTGGTTTATTGCTAAGCACCAAATGAATATGGTGTTACATGGCGACATTGTACTAGCTAAAGGCACTAAACGTGGCTCTGGCTCAAAATGCGATGCACGTATTATAAAAGTGCTTACTAACGAGCGCGCGCCAATTGTTGGCCGTTACTTTGTAGAGCATGGTGTTGCCGTTGTGGTAGCCGAAGACCCGCGCATAACGCAAGATATAATGATTTTACCAGGCAACGAAAACGGTGCCCGCCATAACCAAATGGTGCAGGTTAAAATCACTCAAAATCCGAGTCGCAACATGAACGCGGTAGGTAAAATTATTGATGTACTTGGTGAGCATTTAGCCCCAGGTATGGAAATTGAAGTCGCACTGCGCAATCACGATATTCCACATGTATGGCCTGAAGAAGTTGAAGCACAGGTTGCTCACCTAGGTGAGTTTGTTGAAGACGCTGACAAAAAAGGCCGCGTAGATTTACGTGACTTACCACTTGTAACTATTGATGGCGAAGACGCTCGCGACTTTGATGACGCCGTGTACTGTGAACCTAAAAAATCGGGTGGCTGGCGCTTATGGGTTGCTATTGCCGATGTATCGCATTACGTAGGAATGAACACGCCGCTTAACAAAGAAGCAATTTTGCGTGGTAACTCAGTGTATTTCCCTGAGCAAGTAATTCCGATGCTACCAAAAGTGCTTTCTAACGGATTATGTTCGCTTAATCCAAAAGTAGATCGCTTATGTATGGTTGCCGAAATGACCGTATCGAGCGCGGGTAAACTTTCGGGCTATAAGTTTTACGAAGCGATAATGAACTCGCATGCACGTTTAACTTACACCAAAGTAAATGCCATTTTACAAAACGACGAAAAACTACGCGAAGAATACTCAGCCGTAGTGCCACATTTAACTGACTTACAGCAAATGTATATGGCACTTAAAGCAGCACGCCAAGACCGTGGTGCCATTGAGTTTGAAACCCTAGAAACACGTTTTGTATTTAACGCTCAGCGTAAAATAGAATCAATAGTGCCTGTTATTCGTAACGATGCGCACAAACTGATTGAAGAATGTATGATTTTAGCCAACGTATCGGCGGCTAAAATTCTTGAAAAGCACGAAGCAAGCGCGCTTTATCGCGTGCATGACGAACCAGACAGCGAAAAACTAGGTAACTTTACTAAGTTTTTAGGCGAGTTAGGTATCGAAAGCACATTAAGCGACGAGCCAACACCAAAAGAAATAACCCAAGTATTAGCGCGACTAGGTGACCGCCCAGAAGCTGAACTTATTCAAACTATGCTACTGCGTTCAATGAAACAAGCTGTATATCAGCCAGATAACATTGGTCACTTTGGTTTAGCGTTATCGGCTTATGCGCACTTTACATCGCCAATACGTCGTTACCCAGATTTAGTAGTACATCGTGCTATTAAAGCAGTAATAAAAGCACAAGGTCAGCAAACGTCTGGCGAATACGCTTATACCGACGACGAAGTTGATCAACTTGGTGAGCAGTGTTCTACCACAGAGCGCCGCGCCGATGATGCAACTCGCGAAGTTGCCGATTGGCTTAAATGTGAGTTTATGCAAGATCACGTAGGTGACGAGTTTGACGGTGTTATTTCATCGGTCACTAACTTTGGTTTGTTTATTCGTTTAGACGATTTACAAATTGATGGGCTTATTCATGTTACTAATTTAGGCGACGAGTTTTTTGCGCATGATGCTGCAAAACACACCCTAATAGGTGAGCACTCTCACAAAGTTTATCGCCTTGGCGATAAAGTAACAGTAAAAGTTGCGTCGGTTAGTTTAGACGACCGTCGTATCAACTTAACGCTTAAAGGCGATGTTGCACAAGACAGATACTCACGTCGTCGTGCGCCAAAAAAAGGTTCAGGTAAATCTGAGCATGCGCCAGCAAGTGTGCGTTCGCAATTAAAAGCAGGCAAAGTACCGGGTAAAAAGTCGCACAGCGATGACAAACCAAAAGGTAAAAAAAAGCCAGCAAATAAAGATAAAGGCAAGCCTGCAAATAAGTCTGCAACTAAACCCGCAGATAAAAAAGCAGCAGACACTGCCGTAAAGAAAAAGCCTAAGAAGAAGGCAGTTAAAAAGCCTAAAAGAGCTGGCAAAAATGCCCGTAAAAGTACTAGCCCAGGAGCAGATAATACGTGAGTAATGAATTAATTTTTGGCTTTCACTCTGTTGAAGCAATTTTAGAAAGCGAGCCAGAGCGCTTTGTAGAAATTTACGCCCTTAAAGGTCGTGACGACAAACGCTCAACTCCGATTATTGATGAAGCACGTAAGTTTGGTATTTCAGTACAGTTTATGCAGCGTAAAGCCCTTGATAGCAAATCAAAGGGTGAGCAGCATCAAGGTATTATTGCCAACGTAAAAGCAGCGCCAACGTTTAACGAAAAAGATCTTGATGCGATCATCGCTCGTGAAGACACACCGTTTTTACTTGTGCTTGATGGTATTACCGATCCGCATAACTTAGGCGCATGCCTACGTAGTGCAGACGCTGCTGGTGTTCACGCTATAATTGTACCTAAAGATCGCTCTGCCAAGCTTAACGGCACAGCACGTAAAGTTGCTTGTGGTGCAGCCGAAACAGTACCGCTTATTCAAGTGACTAACCTTGCACGTACGCTTCGCGAAATTAAAGATGCAGGCGTATGGGTTGTAGGCACCGCTGGTGAAACTGATAACCACGTATTTGATGCAAGCTTAACGGGCCCAATGGCGATTGTTATGGGCGCAGAAGGCGAGGGCATGCGACGCTTAACGCGTGAGCATTGCGATATGCTTGTTAAAATCCCAATGGCGGGTACTGTTTCAAGCTTAAACGTATCGGTAGCCACGGGTATTTGTTTGTTTGAAGTATTACGCCAACGTAACGCAAATAACTAATACCTAATTAATAATACCTAATTTAAATTAAGTATTAAAAAAGCCGAGATTGAAATTCAATCTCGGCTTTTTTGTATCTGTAACTTACGCTTTTAACTTTACATCAATTGATGCTCTATTATAGCGATAGGAAAATAACTCTATAGCAAGGCAAAAATAACGAAATATAATTGTTCTTACATGAGTTATTTTTAAAGCAGCTAATAAACCACTTATCCTATACAAAGCGCAGGTAAACGGTTTAATAACAAGGCAATAATTTAGATGTATTGGTCTTACATAAAAAATTATTAACGCTGTTAGTGAACCGTTTAACCAGCTTTCAATTTAGAATGAGTAAGTGTAGCCCATCTGTACAGTACGCGGCTTACCTGGTTGAATGCCACCGTTTGAACGGTTAGCAACGTATGTTTTATCAAACAAGTTATCAACGCTTAGGTATACTTTTTGATTTTCATCGATTAAGTATTTAGCAGCTAAATCCCATACTACGCGGCTATCAATTGCGTTTAAGCCCGACTGCGTTAAGTTAGCATGCGCATCAGATACGTAACGTATTTGGCTGTTAACTACAAACGCAGAAAACTCAGCACCTAACGATAACGCTACTTGGTTTTCTGGTACGTAAGGCATTGCATCGCCTTTTTCTACCGTGCCCCAAATTTCTGAATCAAAATCGTTTTTAAACTCAGAGTCTGTGTAGGTATACGTTAATTTAACTGGGAACATAGCTGTATCAGTTGCAAACGTACGTGCTGCACTAAATTCAAAGCCCGCTACTTCTACTTCACCGTAGTTGTATTGGTCGCCAATGTTGTCGTCGCTACAACCAACCGCTGCAGTACAGTTACCGTGCATGTTGCTGTAGTCAGAGTAAAACGCAATTACTTCACCGCTAAAGCCATCCATATTAAAGCGAGAGCCAAACTCAATGTTTACACTTTCTTCTTCTTCTTGGTCTGCATTACCAGGAGCTGCTGGTGCATACCCTTTTTGAATACCGGCAAGTAGCGTTACGTTTTCGTTAAGAGTATAAGTAGCACCTAACGATGGCACTAAAATTTCTGTGTCGTTCGACACATCTTTAGTTAAACCGTTGCTGCGTGTTGGGTCAGTTTTAGACCACTCTTCACGCGTAATAGTAATGTCTTCATAACGAAGACCTGCACTTACTACTAATGCATCAATTGTCCACTCGTCTTGAATAAACAAAGTACTTGCTTCTGCGCTATCTACACGGTTGCTGTCAGAGCCCGGAATGCCTTGCTCTGTAAGCGTTAAGCTTAGGTCTTGATTAAGCGTGTATGTGTCTTCCCACTGAAAACGATCCATTTCGTCTTCGTGGTAACGTACGCCAACAGTCACGTAGTGATCGCCTGCAGGAATATGTAATTCAGACTGAATACCTTTAGCTTGGTAATCGCGGTTATTAGCTTTAATACCAATACCTTCAATACCTTCGCTTGTAGGGTTTGCTTCAAATTCACTGTATTGCTCAAGGTAGCTTTCGCTTACTTTACTGGCTTTATACCAGTTACGATGAAAATCGTTTAAGTAAGCCGTAGCTAAAAACTCATAGCCATCACCAAAACGGTACGCGTAGTTAAGTTGGTATGCGTTGTGGCGGGTGTTCATTTCATCGTTTTGCGATGCAGCATAACGACGGTAAGGACTTTCTTGATAGTCTTCGTCAGTTAAGCCCATGTAAGTTTCGTCTGATGTTTCGTCAGAGTACTTAATTTTTAGCTCTAAATTATGCGCATCGTTTTGACCAAACGTATGACCAAACTTTAATAGTAAATCTGTTTTTTCAAAGCCGGTGTTGTCATTACCTACTGGCAGCTCTTTAAAGCCGTCTGCGCCGTAAGTAAATACTTCAATTAAGCCTGCTGTGTTGTTTTTTTCTTTACCGAAGTAAGCGTGACCTTTGTAGTAACCGTCGCTACCAAGGGCTGCATCTACCATACCTTTTGAGCTATTTGGCTCAGTAGGTAAGCTGCGCGAAAGCAAGTTTAAAACACCGCCCGTAGTACGCGGGCCGTACTTAACTGATGCCGCGCCTTTTAATACTTCAATAGACTCCATACGACCCGTAGTAGGGAAGTAGTAAGCAGATGGTGCTGAATAGGGTGCTGGCGCAACTAATACACCGTCTTCCATTACTGATATTTTATCGTTACGGCCAGTACCTGTACCGCGCATACCAATATTAGGACGAAGGCCGTAGCCGTCTTCTTCTTGCACGTAAACGCCCGGAACAGACGCTAAAACGCGAGAAATATCAGTAAATTTGAATTTTTGAAGCTCTTCATCAGAAATAAACGCAGCCGAACCCGGAATATCGTTAATTGCTTGCTGTGAGCCAATAACGGTAATTTGTTCAAAGCGTTGTTCTTTATCGCTGGTGTCTTTTGCTATTGCAGTAGCACAAAAAGACAAAGCAACCGCAGTTGCCAGGGTAGATACTAAAAACTTAGGGTTCATTGTGTTCCTAATCATGTCAATTATCTAAATTGGCGTAATTTGAACACGTTAACGAATACGAATCAATGTTATTAAGTATTTAATTATTCAGTTTAATAGAACTAAAAACACCAACTTATGCAACTATGTTAACTAAATTGTTTCTTTTGTATTGCTTCATAACTTATAAACTAGTTATAAAGTTTGGATTAGCTATAACCTAAGCGTAGCGCTATAAACTCCGCGAGTTTATCTACAGCATGGTCAGATTCGCCCGAGCTTTTAATTAAACTAATACCAATATTGCCAAGAGTGGGTAAATGTTTGGTTTGAACTTGATAATTAAGCTCGCTAGGTACTGTGCTTTTAGCAAGTACCGTAATGCCTAAGCCTTCTTTTAATGCCGCAATAAGGCCAGTTAAATCGGCGTTGCTATATACAATTCGGTATTTTATGCCTGCATTTTTTAATGCATCAATTGCACGGCGACGATAAATACAGCCCTCTGGTGCGGTAACTAGCGTAACCACATCGTTTTGCGCAAGTGACAGGTCGCCCACCCACACTAATTCGTCTTGCATAAAAATAGGAAACTTATCAGAGTTGAGCCGCTCATTTAGTGCAAGTACTAAATCGAACTGATCTTGCCTTGAGGCCGAAAGCAAATGCTTACTTAAACGCGATTTAACTTCTAACGACACCTCAGGGTAGAGCGCCACAAAGTCGCCAATAATAGAAGGTAAAATACGCGCAGCAAATTCGCTCGGAATACCCAAGCGCACTTTACCTGCAATGTTCTCTGAGGTGAACTGCTGCAAAATAGCATCGTTGTGTTGCATCATTTGTTTTGCCATAGGCAATAATAGCTCGCCGTACTGGTTTAATACTTGGCGCTGTCCTTGTTTTTTAAATAGTTTATATCCGAGCACGTCTTCTAAGCGCTTTATTTGCAAACTTACAGCAGGTTGCGAAAGGCCAAGTAAATCGCCTGCTTTAGCAAAGCCACCTATTTCAACTACCATCACAAAAGTACGTAAACTGTCGGTTGATATGTTTTTCATATTTAAAATTACAATTTATATAGCTATATATATAAGTATTATTTATCAATTGATAAAAAATTACAATTTGTTGTTGATAGGCGTGGGCAATATACTTTTGTAATCGAAAATACACAGGTGTTTGTTATGACTTTTAACCCAATAATGTTTGCCCGCCACAGCAACGCAAGTAGTGCGGTTACTAACGCTTTGCAAACTAACAACAATCACGTTGTAATGGATTTTAGCGGCACCGAAACCAGTGTATTTTTAAGCACTATTTTAGGCCTTGATTTAACTAAGCTTACCGCCAGCGGTTTAGGCTTAAAAGGCACGCTTGATGGCGACTATAATTCTGACTACAGCTTTGCTGTTTATTACTTTAGCGAAACCGCCTTTAGATTTGTACTGCCACACAACGCAAGCCTTCAACTACAAGCACTTATAAACGAGCAACAGCTACGTTTTGATATTGATTATGTAGTACGCACCGACCTAGCAAGCTTTATTTTAAGTGGCGACAACGCGTTTGATACTCTAGTAAATGCTTTTAAATTAACACCCGGTTTGCGCCTTTCTGACGCGCAACTGTGCTACGGTGCGCAAAGTGGTGATGTATTTATTACCGCCATTGATAAAAACGACGAACAACACTTTGTATTAGTCGCTAAACAACAAGAATTACAAAAATGGCAAAACTACATGCAAGCGCAAGGTTTTGCACTTATGCATAGTGAAGCCGCATAACGAATACAAACAACAGGTGAACATAACAATGTTTACCTGTTTTTAATTACGGTTAAGTAAAAACTAATTTAAGCCACGCCCTAAACAGGGTTAATTTAAACGTGAAGGAATGTTATGACTTCTAAAACTGTACTACATGCTAAGCACCTAGAAGCGGGCGCAAAAATGGTTGATTTTCATGGCTGGGAAATGCCAATCAACTACGGCTCACAAATAGAAGAACACAATGCCGTTCGCACCGATGCAGGCATGTTTGACGTATCACACATGACTATTGTTGATATTGAAGGGCCTCAAGCACAAGCATTTTTACGTAAGCTAGTAGCTAACGACGTTGCAAAATTAACCGTACCAGGTAAAGCGCTTTACACAGGCATGCTTAACGAGCAAGGCGGTGTAATAGACGACTTAATTATTTATTTCTTTAGCGAAACCTTTTACCGCCTAGTTGTTAACTCAGCAACGCGCGAAAAAGACCTAGCACATTTAGCTAACGTATCGAGCGACTTTGACGTAACCGTTACAGAGCGCCCAGAGTTTGCAATGATTGCAGTACAAGGCCCTAACGCTAAAGTAAAAACAGCCACACTTTTAAATGCTGAACAACAAGCAGCCGTTGAAGGTATGAAGCCGTTTTTTGGCGTTCAAGTAGGTGATTTATTTATTGCCACAACGGGTTATACTGGCGAAGACGGTTACGAGATTGTAGTACCGAACGACCAAGCAGCCGATTTATGGCAACAACTGCTAGATGCAGGTGTAGCGCCAGCTGGTTTAGGTGCACGCGACACGCTACGTTTAGAAGCCGGTATGAACCTTTACGGCCTAGATATGGACGAAAGCGTATCACCACTTGCTGCTAACATGGCATGGACCATTGCATGGGAACCAGAAGATCGCGACTTTATTGGTCGTGACGTACTTGTTAAGCAACGCGCAGAAAAAAGCACTGACAAACTAGTTGGCTTAGTGTTTGAAGAAAAAGGCGTTTTGCGTAGCGGTTCTAAAGTAATTGTTGACGGTGGGGTAGGTATTATTACTTCTGGTACTTTTTCACCAACACTTGGTTTTAGTGTAGCCCTTGCACGTGTACCACGTTCAACAGGCGACACAGCTCAAGTAGAAATGCGTAAAAAATTAGTAAACGTTAAAGTAGTAAAGCCTAGCTTTGTACGTAACGGTAAATCAATAATTTAAATAATTTGGTTATATCAATCACAATAATCATTGTGATTGGTATCCACCCAATGTAAACCAAAGGACAAATAAAATGAGCAATATTCCTAGCGAGTTAAAATACGCACCTTCACACGAGTGGGTTCGCAGTGAAGGCGACGGTACATTTACTGTTGGTATTTCTGAGCATGCACAAGAACTTCTTGGCGACATGGTATTTGTTGAATTACCAGAAGTTGGCGACGAAGTAGACGCTGGCGAAGACTGTGCAGTAGCAGAGTCGGTTAAAGCAGCATCAGACATTTACGCACCTATCAGTGGCGAAATTGTTGCTATTAACGAAGAGCTTGAAGATTCACCTGAAACAGTAAACAGCGACGCTTACGGCGACGGTTGGTTATTCCGTATTAAAGCATCTGACGAGTCTGAGCTAGACAACTTATTAGACGCTGAAGGTTACTCGCACACTATCGACGAAGAATAATCATTTTTTGTAGATAACTAAAAGCCCCGTTTAATGTATAAAAATGGGGCTTTTATGATTTTACAGCGCACAACCCCATACTGAGTGAACTGTTAAATCGTCAAATATTTTAATTAATGCTAGTTACCCATTAGCATTTAGGATCATAGGAATCTGGATTCATGTCAAACGCCAAATCTCTTGAAGAACTAGAGCAAAAGCAAGATTTTATTCGCCGCCATATTGGGCCAAGCCCAGCACAAGTAAGCGATATGCTAAGTGCTTTAGAAGTATCGAGTGTGCAAGAGCTTATTGACCAAACTGTACCTGCTAGCATTCGTTTAGAGCAGCCATTAACAGTTGGACAAAGCCGTACTGAAGTTGAAACACTAAGCTACCTAAAATCAGTAGCAAGCAAAAATAAAGTTTTCAAATCGTACATTGGCCAAGGCTACCACCCAACTAACGTACCGCACGTAATTTTACGTAACGTACTAGAAAATCCAGGTTGGTATACAGCGTACACACCGTATCAGCCAGAGATTGCACAAGGGCGTTTAGAATCATTATTAAACTTTCAAACTATGACTCTAGATTTAACCGGTCTTGATTTAGCAAGCGCATCACTACTTGACGAATCAACAGCGGCTGCAGAGGCTATGGGCCTTGCAAAACGCGTATCAAAAGCAAAAAAAGCCAATGCCTTTTTTATTGCCGACGACGTACACACACAAACAATCGACGTAGTAACAACGCGTGCCGAGCAGTTTGGTTTTGAAATAATTGTAGGTAAAGCAGAAGATGCCGTTAACTTTGATATTTTTGGCGCATTGTTCCAATACCCAACTACATCAGGCGAAGTGGTAGACATAACAGACCTAATTGCTGGCGTACAAAGCAAGAAGGCCATTGCCTGTGTTGCTGCCGACATAATGAGTTTATTACTATTAAAAGCACCGGGTAAACTAGGCGCAGACGTAGTACTTGGTTCGGCTCAACGTTTTGGCGTACCTATGGGTTACGGCGGTCCACACGCTGCATTTTTTGCAACACGTGACGCATACAAACGTTCATTACCAGGTCGTATTATTGGTGTATCTAAAGACCGTTTAGGTAACGACGCACTACGTATGGCAATGCAAACGCGCGAACAACACATTCGCCGCGACAAAGCCAACTCAAACATTTGTACAGCGCAAGTATTACTTGCCAACATGGCAGCGTTTTACGCGGTATACCACGGCCCACAAGGCTTAAAAACTATCGCGCAGCGTATACATCGCTTTGCTGATATTTTAGCAAGTGGTCTTAAAGCTAAAGGCATCGCACTTAAGCACAGCACGTGGTTTGATACGCTAACAGTAGTAAGCGACAGCAAAGACGACGTAACAGCACGTGCAATTGCAAAAGGCGTAAACTTTGCAACAAACCACGAAGGCGAGTACTCAATTTCGGTATCAGAGACAACAACACGCGCGGATGTAGCTGAGTTATTCGATATTATTTTAGGCGAAGGCCATGGCCTAAGTGTTGACGCTATTGCAGCCGACGTTGAAGTAAATGGCAGCGAGTCAATCCCTGCAAGTTTAGTACGTGATGACGAAGTACTAACGCATCCAAACTTTAACAGTTACCACAGCGAAACTGACATGCTTCGCTACATTAAGCGACTAGAAAGCAAAGACTTATCGCTTAATCACTCAATGATCTCGTTAGGCTCATGTACCATGAAGCTAAATGCGACTGCCGAGATGATCCCAATTACGTGGCCTGAGTTTGCAAACCTTCACCCATTCTGCCCGCTAGATCAAGCAGAAGGTTACCAAATAATGATTGGCGAGCTACACGACTGGTTAGTAAACATTACCGGTTACGATGCAGTATCACTACAGCCAAACTCTGGCGCGCAAGGTGAATACGCAGGCTTAATCGCGATTCGTAAATACCACGAGTCACGCGGCGATGCACACCGTAATGTATGTTTAATCCCAAGCTCTGCGCACGGTACTAACCCTGCATCAGCGCAAATGGCGAGCATGAAAATTGTAGTAGTTAACTGCGACAAAAACGGTAACGTAGACATGGTTGACCTTAAAGCGAAAGCTGAAGAAGTGTCTGAAAACTTATCGTGCATTATGATCACATACCCGTCTACGCATGGCGTATACGAAGAAACAATTCGCGAAATTTGTGACATTATTCATGAGTACGGCGGCCAAGTTTACATGGACGGCGCAAACATGAACGCGCAAGTTGGCGTAACAAGCCCAGGCTTTATTGGCTCAGACGTATCGCACTTAAACTTGCATAAAACGTTTTGTATTCCACACGGTGGCGGTGGTCCAGGTGTTGGCCCAATTGGTGTTAAATCGCACCTTGCGCCATTTATGCCAAACCACAGCGTAATTAACGTACCAGGTACTAACATTGGTAACGGTGCTGTATCGGCAGCGCCTTACGGCTCAGCTGCTATTTTACCTATTTCATGGGCTTACATCACCATGATGGGTTCAGAGGGCTTAAAGCAAGCCACTGAAATGGCAATCGTTAATGCTAACTACTTAACGCATGAGCTAAGCAAGCACTTCCCAATTTTATACCGTGGTCGTAACAACCGTGTTGCTCACGAATGTATTGTTGACTTACGCCCGCTTAAAGAGCAATCAGGCATTACTGAAATGGACGTAGCTAAGCGCTTGCAAGATTACGGCTTCCATTCACCCACTATGTCGTTCCCAGTAGCTGGTACATTAATGATTGAGCCAACTGAGTCTGAATCAAAAGGTGAGATTGACCGCTTTATTGAAGCAATGGTATCGATTAAAGGCGAAATTGAAAAAGTAATCTCTGGCGAATGGTCAATCGAAAACAACCCGCTAGTGTTTGCACCGCATACACAAGGCGACGTGTTAGGTAACGAATGGGACCGTGCATACGACCGTTTTTACGCTGCATTCCCAGTGCCTGCAGTAGCTAAAAACAAGTTTTGGCCAACCGTTACTCGTATTGATGACGTATACGGCGACCGTAACTTAGTATGTTCATGCCCAGCGGTTGAGACTTATCGCGACTAAGAGCAGAGACTAATTTTTTGAGCTTTAATGGGTAGTAAATCCCATTATAGTTTGAAAATTTATCAAAATTATAAAAGCCGTTGCAGCAATGCAACGGCTTTTTTGTGTGTAGCGATAAGCCATAAATAATATGGCGTAGGTTGGGATGAGTGAAACGAAACTCAACAAGTCGCAAATATACTTACTCGCTCAAAAGCCAAGCGTATGTGTTATTTATTGTAGGCGTTTAGCTTGCTGACGCGCGGGCGATAGCCCAAAAGTTATAAATAACATTGTGCGCTTGTAGCTTTTAGGCTACATTTATTCAGCAAGTTGAATAAATAGGAGTAATTACTATGTCGCTACAAACATCAGATTTTAACCCGTTTGACTATATGGAAACACAGCAAGAAATTAATACATTTTTAGAAGAGTGTTTAGCTGATGACGATCCAAATACCTTTATTGAAGCGCTTGGCTTATTAGTTAAAAAGCATGGCGTGAGTGATATTGCTAAAGCAACGGGATTAAACCGTGAAAGCTTATATAAGGCAGTTAACGGTAAAACCAAGCCACGTTGGGAAACTATTTTTAAAGTGATGAAAGCACTTAACTTTCGCCTTACAACACAAGTTGCATAGGCTGGGAAGAGTGTAACGAAACCCAACGAATCACAAATATACTTACTCGCTTAAAAGCCAATAGTATGTGCTATTTAATGTAGGCGTTTAGCTTGCTGACGCGCGGGCGGCAGCCCGAATAAGTATTTGAATAGGTGCTTGAGGTTATCATCACCGATAACGCGAATACGCTTGGTACTCCTAGAAATTAGAAACCTTATTCAAGGTTTTGTCGCGCTGGCGACGGCAGCCAAAGAGTGGCTGCCGCTGGTCCCTCTCTGGACGCTCTCAGCGCCACCCGAGCATCACGCTATTTCCCTCAAACCACAATTGATGTGAACGTAAACGCCATGAAAGCACATCCATGTGCAAGCATGGCTTTCATTTCATCCATGAAATGCATTACTCATCAATTGCTTATTTTCAGGGCGTGATGACGGGGAGGGTGTTAAACGTGAGGTTGGTGCTTGGTCTTGGCAAGAAACAAGACCTGACCTTCTGTATTTCGAGTGAAACGAAACCCAACGAATCACAAATATACTTACTCGCTCAAAAGCCAAGAGTATGTGTTATTTGTTGTAGGCGTTTAGCTTGCTGACGCGCGGGCGGTAGCCCGAATAAGTATTTGAATAGGTATTTGAGGTTACTATTACAGATAATGTTAATGCGTTTCGTACTTTTAAAGATTAGAAACCTTATTCAAGGTTTTGTCACGCTGGCGACGGCAGCCAAAGAGGGGCTGCCGCTGGTCCCTCTCTGGACACTCTCAGCGCACCCGAGCATCACGCTTAATCCTTCAAACCACAATCGATGTGAACGTAAACGCCATGAAAGCACATCCATGTGCAAGCATGGCTTTCATTTCATCCATGAAATGCATTACTCATCAATTGCTTATTTTCAGGGCGTGATGACGGGGGAGGGCTGTTAAACGTGAGATTGGTGCTTGGTCTTGGCAAGAAGCAAGACCTGACCCTCTGTATTTGGGCGTAGGTTGGGAAGAGTGTAACGAAACCCAACGAATCACAAATATACATACTCGCTCAAAAGCCAAGAGTATGTGTTATTTATTGTAGGCGTTTAGCTTGCTGACGCGCGGGCGGCAGCCCGAATAGGTGTTTGAGGTTATCATCACCGATAACGCGAATACGTTTGGTACTTTTAGAAATTAGAAACCTTATTCAAGGTTTTGTCGCGCTGGCGACCGCAGCCAAAGAGGGGCTGCCGCTGGTCCCTCTCTGGACACTCTCAGCGCCACCCGAGCATCACGCTTAATCCTTCAAACCACAATCGATGTGAACGTAAACGCCATGAAAGCACATCCATGTGCAAGCATGGCTTTCATTTCATCCATGAAATGAATTACTCATCAATTGCTTATTTTCAGGACGTGATGACGGGGAAGGTGTTAAACGTGAGATTGGTGCTTGGTCTTGGCAAGAAACAAGACCTGACCCTCTGCATTCTGGGCAAAGAACAGATAAATTCAGAAAAAACAAAAAACTACAGTAGACGTTTATTTTGCCTAACCTAACTACCCAATTAATACACAACCCTTGACGTTAAGATATTCCAAATGCACAAAATTCTTTGTTAATGTATACTTAAACCCATTCCAAAAAACTTGTAACTTAAAAAATGAAGATTGTACTTAACGACTCTACAATTCGAGAAAGATTAAAGAGTTACCTGAAATCACTACCAGTAAAACCTAGGGCTATCGTAGATGAATTGCATGTTCATAGAGGCAATGCTATTGCTGACGTAGTTGCCGTTTATAAGGAACCACATTGTTTTGAAATAAAAGGTGAGACAGATAATGTAAATAGATTACTTACCCAAGGTAAGTTCTATGATTTGGTATTCAAAAAAATATCATTAGTTACGACAGAAAATCACCTAAAAAAATCTTTAAATGTGACTCCTGAACATTGGGGAATTTTAATCGCCTCTAATGATAATGGGACTGTAAAGCTTCGTCACCATAGGAAAGCTAAGTCAAACCCGCATTTTGTGAAAGAGATTGCTCTACTTACTTTGTGGAAACAAGAAATGCTCGATGTTAGTAATAATAATGATATAGAGCTGCCCAAGAGAATTAATAAACAAGAGTTAGTTACCGAAATAGCGAGTAATTTAACTTTAAAAAAGGTAAATACGGAAATAGCTAACTCATTGTTTAATAGAACAACTATGTAAAGTCGTTAAGCATATAAGTTATATGCGCATTTATTAAGGCTTTAGGAATTGTACTAGGGCTGGCATCACTACCTATGTTCTTTGCTTTTTCATCAATATATTTATCACCAAATGAGTACACTGAGCCTCTATAAAAAGCTTCCCCAATCAATACAGCGGATAGATCATTATATTGTTTATTTCCCCTAGGATGTCCCTCAATAGCTCCTCCTCTTTTAATATTTAGTTTATGGTCGAAGCTGTACATCATTTTAGGAGCTGTTACTCTTCTCATCAGTTCTCCCCTAATTTGTACATCTGAATAATTAGGGCTGACAGCTGTATAATCCCCAATAACTAACGAAGGAAGAACAAGTGAAACTTTATTAAAAATTTTAACTTCTGACCTATCAATAGTAATTTCACAATTAGGTTCTAATAAATCTCGAATTGATGCAGGTATAGATGAGCCTGTAACGATAATTCTATCAAATGTAAAATCACTACAAATATCATTAATAAAGCTTATTACTTGAGCAGATCTGACTTCAATATCTATGTTGTGGCATATACGATTATCAATAATTAAGTGATAAGAACCGAAATGATCATTTAAAGATTCTAATAGTTCCGTAACTTCATCTTCAATCAACGTATAAGAAATAATATCTTCATAACTGACTCTTAGAGCTACAGTATCAAGTAAAAGCATATCATTAATTTTAGCCTCTATGACTACATCATTTCTTCTTTCACTCCGATCTATGCCAACCACTGGAACTATGTTTGCATCTGAAAACTTCTCCAATACATAGAAGTAATTATCATCACCATTTATTAGTATGTTGTCATTGATATCAAAGTTATCAATATAAAAATAAGGTAAACTATCTAAGTTTATTTCATATTTTCGGTGAGCCTTATCAATTGTGTCTTTTAAGCTAGCGCTATTCAACATATCTTTTCTGGGCAAATCAAAAAATGGTGTCACTCGTTTTCTATCATTTAGGGAAAGCGCTTTTAATGCTGATACTTCATTAACTTTATATTTTAAAAATGGAACATAATTCATTATGCAAAGTACTCCTGTACATTAATACCATTTACCATTTTAGAAAGAAGGTCATACCTATTTAACTCTTTTCTTAATCGGCCCGCAACGATAGTTGGGTGAATTCCCATTTGGTTAGCAAAGTCAATTACGCTCTCTTCCGAAAAGTTATATTTAGGTGGACAATTTCTCCAAATATTCCTTGGCACAAAAGAGTTTAGTGCTAATTTATCAGCCTCAAGTTCTATTATTGACTTAGCCTCACTATCAAGATCTTCAATGATCGGTGAGACTAGTTTGTCTACATGCAAACATAAATGAGCAAGTTCATGCATTAAAGTAAACCAAAAGTTATCTAATCTTTTATATCTAAGACTCAGCGAAACTACAGCTTGCCCTGAACTTAGTATAAATACAGCACCATCTAACTTTAAACCAGGCAACGAAGGTTCAGTAACAAGGATGATTCCGCGCTCAGCGAAGTAATCTTCCAAAATATTTAAATTTCTAACATCGCTGCTTAATTGAGCTACTTCTTTTAGAGAATCCTTATTAATACCTTCAAATTTAACCACATTATTATAAGAAGCATAAAAAGCTGCTAATTCTTTGACTCTGGATAGCCAATAAATTGCTAAGGCACTATTAGCATCATCTCTTTTTCGGTAAAGCGCTTCTGATTTACGATTCGAGTGAACTTCTCTGAAAAACTTTAACTTTGATACATCATCTGAAATAGTAATTTTTTTTGGGATGCGCTCTAACTGTTTCTCGTATTCTGAATAAGATTCAATTAAATCATTTAAAGAATCAACCGAATCAGAAGTAACAAAAAAATCATCCAATTTATTCAAATCAACTTTACTCATAATACCCCCATGTATTTTTGGGTATTCTCTTCCGACATCTCATAGTATTTCATGGTGTCTTTCGATAAAGCATCAAAAATAGTCATTCCAATTTTTTCGTAATACCCTTCAGCTCTTGGTAGTGCATGTAAAGAGAAACCATGACGTAAACCTAATGATTCAGTGGCATATTGAATTGCACATTTAATGATTTCAGAACCAGCCCCTCTAAATTGCTTTTCTTCCATTGGGTTATTTCTATTCCAAGGAGCTACAGCTACATATTCAATGTAAAAAATATCACCTGCATCTATAGCACTTTTCTTTGGATGGTATATTAAGCAAGCTGCTTGCGGTTTTTCGTTAATATCCAAAAAAAACCATTCATATTCATCGCTTTTATGTAGACAAACTTTTGAAAGCCAATCCCAATGGTTATCATCTATTTGAATAGAGTTAGCGACTTCTTCAAGATCTTCTTGAGTGTAATTTTGTGACTTAATAAATGCGATTAACTTTAAATTGAAAGCGCCCCATAAGGAATCACATAGGTTCGCCCTAATCGGATCAAACCCGTTATATACATGGTATGTTTGTTCTTCAGAATTTGAATTTTGTAACGAGTCTTGAAATAATACATTACCAGTTTCAGGCTTTATATTATTTATTGTAATCATTTCTCTAATATCAGCAATGGTTGTCATATTCCCTCATTCGCATTGCGCCTTTTCTTCGCAGGACTTACTATAACAGAGATTTCAACTATTCAAAATTTACTCAGCTGCACTTATTCATTTGTGACAAATAACAATCAGCAAGGTCAGCTCTTTCTTTTTGCTTTTTGTGATTAAGAGAAAAGGCAAAACCTTCCCCTAGTAACCTCATTTAATAAAGGGCAATAATATTGCCCTTTATTATGCGCTTAAACTAGTTGTTATAAACTATAGCGCGACTAAGCTTTGCTCTAGCATTGCCTTTATTTGTTTTACTATTTTAGCTTCTATTTCAGGTTCGAATTGTTGTATACGTGGGGTATGAATATGTCCTGTAGGTATACTTGAATTAAGCGCATCGCGCAGGCGAATACTTCGGTACGATATTTCGTTAGACAAGTAACCACCGCCGCCGCCATTTACCGCAATACTATTTTTAAGCTCGCCGTACGAACCTGCTTTATAGGTTTTTTCAAGCGTGGTGACTTCGTGATTGTCGATAACTTTATAAGGGCCTTTGGCTTGTTGCATGTAAGTTACAGGTAAGCTAAATTTTACAAACTCGTTGCCTGGGAGTAGTCGGCCATTGAGTTTTGGTATGACTGGGCTTGTTTGCGTTCCACCATACACAATATTGGCATTATCGGGGGCGGTTACACTGCGGCGTTTACCCGGGAAACGCTCTAAATCAAATTCTGTTCTGCCCATACTTACGGTTACTACCATGTCTACATTATTAAGTGCGTAGTAAGGGGCAAGTAAGGATTCTATTATGCCTTGATCAAAATCTTCATAGCGTACAGGTACCATAACAGTGTTAATTTCTGCGCTCACGCCGTTGTAATTAATAACTTGGCCGTCGAGCAATAACGCCGCAACACCAGAGGGGTTACTTTGGTTTATGTTTCTATCGAGTAAAAATGGGTCAAAGCCTGTAAGTAATATTTTTTTAGTGCTGCCTGATGAAAAAGCAAGGTCGGTACGGCCTCTGCTGCCTTCCTCAAGTATGGTTAGTAAAGTATTTAGTTGAGCCTGCGTAATTGAAAATTTAGGCGATGTTGTGCGTATTACTTTGCTTGAAAGCAGGCGCGCCCAGTAAAGCTCTCGATCGTCGTAGTTATTGGTTTTTACTATGCGTTGTTTTGCGTTTTCCCATAGTTCAAAGCTAAAGCTTTGTACTAATGCTTTTGCACTTTTAAAGTCGTTTAATTCTTTAAATTGTTGCTCAAAACTTGATACTTGTGGGGTAAATGCATTTAAAACATTTGGCATTGCTGATTGTGCTTTGTTGATACGCTGTTCTTCAACAGTTAAAGGATTACTTAAAGCAGCGAATGAAGAGGCAATTAAGCTGGTCGCTAATAATACTTTGATCATAATATTCCTAATATAAGGCTATTGTTTTATATGTAATTTACTATCCTACTATTGCTAACTTAGAGCAACTAATTAACGTTGAATCGACTGATATTTGCTTTTGCAGAGTATTGGTATTGTTTAACAGGCCAATTAGCATTATCGGCTAATAAAAATCCCTGAGTCTAAAGTGATCTTTATGGGTTCTACTTTAAGTTTTAATAAAAAGTAAAAAGCCGTTGCAGCAATGCAACGGCTTTTCATTATGGTTTTATGCGCTTGCGGTGACACGAGCGTAAGCCAAAATATAGTTTTAAACCTTCCTAATTAATCGTCAGGCCCTTTGAGCGTAAATTTTAAATGTTTACGCATATCTTTTAAAATAACGCCTTTTTTGAGCATTGCGCCGCTTAAACGCTTTTGCCACTTTAATAAATCTGGCTCTGCGGCTGCTAAGGCTTGCTCGTTTTCAAACTGAAAGCACAGCAGTAGTGTACTTGGAAATAAGTGATATTGAACATCAAACCAGCATTGCAGCATGCCTGGGAGCTCAGCGCGGCCTTGTTCTTCTAATTTTTCAGCAGTATTGAGTACAAGTGCTTGCTGCTTTATTTGCACTGCAGATAGTTTTTTCATTATTAAAATCCAAGTTAGCGGCTAAAAAATGCAGCCGGAATACGGGCATTATACGCAAGCTTGTAGGCAGGCAACAACTTTGAAAGGGTGTTAATGCTTAATAGAGTGTATCTGCTTAAAATTTAGGAGTGCATGTTGGAAGGCGCCTTTGGCTTTTACAACTTGCGTAGGTCGGATAAGCGGCGCAGCCGTGCCATCCGACATTTCAAATTTCATCGCAGGGCCCCATTTTAGATATTAATACTAACGTGTTTTAACTCTATGATTAAATAACCTTGTTTAAGGTTTTGCCGGGTTGCTTACGACAACTAAGGAGTAGCTGTCGCAAGCCGCCTTTTGAGCCTCACCGTATTACGTTTAATACTTATAAGAGGTATCAATAGGGACTGTTTATTTAGATCGGCGCTTGTCTAGTACATAACGTACGGCCATTCTTGCAGCGCCCGCACCAATGCCCGAAACTACCGCCCATGTAACGGCCTCTTTAAGATCTGTTTCCTCGCTTGGTCTATCTTTTGGGGCTGGTTCGTTGGTAACCTTTTCCCACGATTTTTGTAAAGTTTTCCTTGTTAACATACCTGCTGATGCAGCGGCGAGACCTATACCGATAGTCGTAATTAGTTGTTTATTACTCATAATTGTTCTCCTTTTTATAAATAACGGCAGCGTTATTTATGTATAACTCTTTAAGTAAGAATATTAATAACAGCAATTTACGTACCGATATACGCCTGGGTAATAAGCACAGTTATATAAAAAACTCACTCAAAGTTTTACAAATTTAAGCGTAGAGCTTTGAGTGAGATTACGACAAAAGTAAGAGCGTTTAACTGAAAGGTTATTTTACTCACGCTTAGGAGGTTTATTAAGCTTGTGCTTCAGTTCCTAGTAAGGCACCGATATAGGCGAGTTCTTCGCTAAAAATACCATTCAAAAGAGCGTTTTGCTCAATTATTACAGCGTCATTAGGTTGGGCTTTGTATTCTTGCTGGCATCTTGTGAGTTCGGTGGCCAGCCATTGGCAAACATTAGTAGTTAATTTTATTGCTGTTTTTAAAAATAATGACCATTTTATTTTTTGTAAATTAAAGCGGTAAAGCGCGACAGCAATAACACCATAAGCTTGCTGTTCAGGTGTTGGCATGTTGTTAGTATTTATTGAAGTGCTGTTTAAAAGCTTGGTATTGACCATCGCTTGTTGCAGTGCAGCTTGTTGTGATTGACTTAAAAAGTTGTTTTCGTAATCCATGGGCGGCCTATATCTGCTGATAGCAGGGCAATATAAAAAGGAGATTTAGCACAGTATTTTACGATTCATGCGCACCGAAAAATGAGCAATAGTGATAACAAAATTAGACTGACTCTTTACTGAATTAATAAAACACAATTGTAACTGGGTAGGGGAATTGAAGAGGATAAGCGTCTTTGTTTTAACCTTCAAATCGCATGAAAAATAATGCTCTGTTGGTGTTTTTAGTTTTATTGGTAAGCACTGTAATAACCATAAACAAGAGAGTGATAAAAACCTCTCTTTATTTCGCAAGGAATTTTGTTTATGTAGATAGGAGTTTTTTACAAAATTTAGCAATTTTTACTCTAATAATAAGAGTGTCAGTACAGGGCTTTGTTTTATATTGTTGATTTTAAATGACAATTTACTTGGTTTGAGTTTTGCTTGGTAGTAAGTGTATTTTCTTAAATAAATAAAGGAGTTATTATGAGTACCGTTATTACTGGGTTATTCGAAAGTGCATCACAAGCAACACTCGCAATTTATAGATTAGAAGCTTTAGGTATTAATGAAGCTGATATTAGTATTGTAGCCAACGACTCATACGCAAAGGAAGATTTTGCTGTAGACGAAGGTACTAAAGCTGCCGAGGGCGGCATTATAGGCGCGGCTTCAGGTGGTATTCTTGCTGCAATTATTGGCGGATTTACTGCCGTAGGGACTGTAGCAACAGGTGGTACGGGCTTATTAGTTGCCGGTCCATTAGTCGCTGCATTTGCTGCTGGTGGAGCAGGCGCTGCAGTAGGTGGTACTTTAGGTGCCGCAGTTGGTGCGTTTATCCCAGAGCACGAAATTAAGTACTACGAAGACGCCATTGAAAAAGGCTCTATATTAATTGGTATTAAGTACGATAGTGACAACAAAAACGCTATTGAAGAAATACTTAACAATGCAGGCGCAAGTAACGTTTCTACAGCGTAATGCTAGCTAATTAGTTTCAAAATTAATATGAAAGGTGAAACTTAGTTTCACCTTTTTTATGCTATTTTTTTGATTAGGCATAAAATCTAACTTTAAGTAGCGCTTACAACTAAGTTATTATTTTAACTGTATTAATACTAAGCCCGAGAACACTTTGAATTATTTAGCTCACCTTTATTTAGCACAGCCTACAGCCGATTCTCACTTTGGGAACTTGTTGGGCGACTTTGGTGGTAAAAGGCATGTAGAACACTTACCAAATACGGTTATAAACGGGCTCGATAACCACTATTTAGTCGATAAATTTACCGACTCTCACCCAGTAGTAAAACACGCTAAACAGTACTTTTCACCCGAGCGTAAGCGCTTTGCTGGTGTAGCTATTGATGTGGTGTTTGATCATTTTTTAATTGTGCATTGGCAGCGATTTAGCAAGCAACCTTTAAGTGACTTTAAGTACACCAGCTATCAGCTTTTAAATAATCGCATACCTGTTATGCCAACGCGTATGCAGCATGTTGTAACAAGTATGACTAAAAACGATTGGTTTAAAGAATACGAAACCATGGATGGAATAGGGCTAGCACTTGATAATATTGCCAAGCGTATTCGCTTTACTAACACTTTTGCTGGCGCGGCTGATGACATAGCACGGAATTACGATGAATTAGAAGCCGTTTTTTTAGCGTTCTTCCCGGAGCTAATTAAGCATGTAAGTGAGTTTGATCTTGAAAGCACCTCAAAAAATGGCATAAAGCGCATTATTTAAAGTTTTCATCAATTGTTAACCTTTTGTGATAATTTAAGGTAAAAAAAACGCTACTCTAATACAAATTAATTTTTGAGTGTTTTTAATGAATCGCAATTACTTGGTTATTGTGAGCTTTGCTGTTTTAGCGGCATTTCAATCTGGTGCTGTATTGGCTTTCGACTTTGACTTAAAGTCGGTACGAACCACTATTTCAAACCCAAACACTAGCCACGCGTTAATATATGACGACTTGGCTGGGAGTAATCAAAAAACACTGTTTTCGTTAGAGCCCATAAACAATCAACGTGTGGGTGTGTTTTTTGATATTAACGACATTGAAATTGGTTATTCAGCCGATATTTTTGAAGATGATGTTGAAACAAAAACACAAGATATACTGCTTTCGTATAGAAAATTTAAAAATTCTAAAATCACATTTAACTATCAAACGCTTGAAGGGCTGCAAAGCACGGCTAGCAATTTAAGCGGCAATCAAACGGATCAAATTTTCTCGCAAAATACACGTTCAACCAAGTTTGAGCTATCTGGCCAACACAACTTTTATACCTTTAATAATAAAGAGTCTTTGTTTGAGCATTTTTTTCTTAATAGACCAAAGCTAAGCAGCAAATTTGACTTGTCGTTAAGTGTTGTTGGTGCGTGGTCTTTTAAGCATGTATCCCTTGAGAATAAAGATAATATTGTATTTCAGGCTGATTTTTTAAATTCGTCTGCACCACAGGTCACTAAGTTAATTTCTAATTCGTACGGGGCGAGTATTGGCTCGCTTTTATCATTTTCGTTGCCGCATAATGTTCACGTATTTGCTGAATACAAAGTAGGTAAGGGAAATATTCGAAATACAGACCCTGGGCTGGGGTTAAAAGATTCGGGCGGTGAAAAAGTAGCGGCATACGGCGGTGGTATTTCTTGGACTTCAAGTAACAAAAAACTCATGGTAGTACTACGTGCGTGGGAGCAAACAGGTAGGCATATAGATACTTCTTTTGGTGACTTGTCAGTAATTAAGTTTTTTTAATATTGAGTGCTGGGGCTCTCACTTAAGTTTTTGCAGAATTTTAGGGATAAGTAATTACACCTGCATGTAATTACTTAATAGTAATGAGTGCTTAGTTAGTCTTTCATTGAGCGCCATGCAAATGTAGATGCTGCAATAACGATCGCAATGGCAATACCTAAGTAGAGTGTTTCTATTGTGCCGCCGAACTCAACTGCGTGCTCTAAAAATAGTATTACCAGTACAACCGAAGTTACTTGTACCAGAGTTATTTTTAAATCATGAAAGTCTTTAATATTAAAAGCAGCAAGAAATTTACTTTCCTCAGGCTTAGATGGTGTTATAAATAGTCGGTACAAGCTAATAGCAATAACTTGTAAGGTAATTCCGATTAGTAGCAAATCAAGAATTTTCAGTAGTTCAACTATTAGGGCTTTACCGGCTTTAGCTGAATCAGGCAGGTCAAATAGCGTTGTTATTACTATATTAGCTACAATATTAATGCATGAAACATAAACGAGTAATGATGATATTGCAGCGGTAATAACGGCGATTACGACCAAAAACCGACTTGTTTGGAATATATTTTCCATGTTGCTCAACTTTATAATTAGACCTGACTTATACGAAACGTAGCTTAAGTTAGATCCCTTACGAACTTTTTACTTTTATATTTGCTTTTACATATTGGCTATTTACTTGTTAAGCATAGAAATAACAAATTTAACTGGAATATTATGAGTAAGAATAACGATGTACCTCAGGCTTATGTTAAGCAAGAGGAAGGTTATAGAATAAAAGCCTTAAGATTATATCCTTGGGTATGCGGGCGTTGTGCTCGTGAGTTTGAATACTCTAATTTACGTGAGTTAACGGTGCATCATGTTGATCATAACCACAGTAATAATCCTGAAGACGGAAGTAACTGGGAGTTATTGTGTATTTATTGCCACGACAATGAGCACAATAAATACCACGAGCATATTATGTATGGCGGGTCGACTACAGATCGCAAAGTTGAGGCTGCGACGCATTCTCCATTTGCCGATTTAAAAGCGATGCTTAATAAATCAAAGTAATATTAGTTAAATTAAGAGCTTAAACCTAAAATTTTATTAATTTAAATGGCATTTTGAGGGTGAACGGTTATAAACCGAAGCAACCTCAAAATTAACTTTAAATTGGTTTTATTAAAGCTCTTTTGCTGTTTTGTCTTTTATGTCAAACCAGTTTGAATTGGCTGAAGTAATCAAGCCTGGTACGTCTTTTAGCCATTGTTTTTGAACCGATTTATCAAGATTTAAATAAAGTTTGTTTTCAACAATTTTGAACGCTTCAGGATCTACGTCAAACTTTTTCTCCATTGATACACCAAACGCACAAAAGCCACCAAATTGCGGTGCGTACTTTTCTGGGTTAGCTCTAAATAAATCGCGGTGTTTAGCTGAGCTGAACTTATAAATGGCATTTTTATGCGTTGCGGTATATTCAGAACTGCCTGTTACCGCTTTGTTTTGGGTAAAGTAAGCAACGGTATCGTAGCCACTAATTGCAATGTCGTTAACGTCTGCATTTGCGTCTATGTCTGCTGCAAAGCTTAGTGAACTTGCAAGGACTGATGCTGCAAAAAAAGCTGATTTAGTGAGTGTCGAAAATTTCATGTGTATCTCCAAAGGGTAATTTAATTAGTGTGTTTGTTTAAAACTCAACTGTACTTTATCGTTATTGCTTGGTTAATATGCGTCTATTAGTCTATATTTTCATACCAATAATCCAAAGAGGCGCTTATGGACGTACTTTCGAGTGTACTGAGTCACTTTTCGCTTAATGCCAATGTGTTTTTTAGTGGGAACATGTGCGGTACGAGTGACTTTAGTGACGATCAAGGTGTTGGGCATTTACATTTATTACGTTCTGGTACGTTAAAAGTGCGTAGTAATAGTGGCTTTGAAGTAGTTTTGTCTACGCCTTCGGTTATTTTTTTTCCTCATTCTACAGGGCACTGTTTATTTTCGGATAAGGGTGACGGTGCTGATTTAGTGTGTGCACAAATTAACTATCAAAGCGGCGGGCATAGCCCTTTATTGCAGGCGCTGCCTTTTTGCTTAAATTACGAATTAACGGGTGATGGATTATTAGCGCAGAGCGCTTTTTGGATTTTTGATGAGGCATTTAAAGACGCCAGCGGTAAGCATTTAATTATAGATCGCTTATGCGATGTATTTTTAATTAGTGTTTTGCGCAAGGTATTAGAAGAGGGCACCATTAAAACCGGGATGATGGCAGGGCTTGCCCATCCTCAGTTGGCTAAGGTATTAATAAAAATACACCAAACCCCAGAGCAAAGCTGGTCGCTTAGTGTTATGGCTGAGGCGTGTGGCATGTCGCGCTCTAAATTTGCTGACACGTTTAAGCGAATTATAGAGCAAACACCAGCTGACTATTTGGCTGATTGGCGTTTGTCAGTTGCTAAAAAGCTTATTTTAAAAAATCAAAATATGGATTTAGTGGCTAATCAGGTTGGGTACGAAAATGGCTCTGCACTTGCTCGTGTATTTAGAAAAAAAACAGGGCAAGCGCCAAAGGAGTGGTTATTGAGTCAGCAGTAAATTTTTAGTTTCTTTGAGTAAGCTGCATTTTTGAATCTGGTGAAGGTTTTCGTAATATCAAATTAATAGGGTCTTAATTTACCTCAGAATCACGATAAAACCAGTCATGCCCGAGGTTACGACTTGAGTGAACTTCGGGCATTTTTATTTAGATAATCTTGAAATTAAATTTTAATTGCCTCAGTAGGGATTATTGATAACCCACTAAAGTACTTCATCACTAATTGCCCTTGGCTGTTCTTTTCTATTACTAAGTAATTGTTTGAATTAGGATAGTAAAAGCTATTTTTAGACATCGTAATAAGTTTTGTTTTATCGCCACCAGTGCGCTTTGAATACAAAACGTCATTTTCAAAAATTAGGCTGCGTAAGGTGTTTTTATCAATACGATAATCACCCAATACGGGCGCTAATTGCTGCTCTGTTACCTCTGCTTTTTTAAACTCGGGGAGTGCAATACCTAGTACTCTGGCTGTGAGTTTTTCGTTGATAAAAATAGGGTTTATGTGGTTTGAATTAGCCAGTACTGCAACATATAGCTTTTGTTCTGGAATATAGCGTGCATGCGCTAAAAAACCATTTATTCCGCCAGTGTGTTTAATTACGGTGTATTCATTCAAAGGCTTAATAATTAATCCGTAACCATAGGATGAAAAGCTGCCGTCATTTAGTTTAAAAGGGCTTACCATCTTCTCATAACTTGCTTTACTAATAAGCTTGCCAGACGATAACGCACTAAACCAAATGTTTAAGTCAGTTGGAGTAGATATAAGCGCACCTGCGGCATATGGCCAATCCATATTAATGTAGTTGGTGTTGATAAATCCTTGCTCTGTTTGCTCATACCCAGAGGCGCGATGGGCAACAATTTCTTGCCCTTCATAACTACTCTGGTTCATTTTTAGCTTTTTAAATATGTGTTGTTCAATAAAGTCTTTGTAAGACTGGCCACTTGCTACTTCAATTATTTTACCAAGCAGTGAATAACCGGTATTTGAATAAGCCATGGCTTCGCCGGGTTTAAACACCATTGGGTGTTTGGCAAATCTCGCTAACGCATCGTCAACGCTGGTGGGTACTTGTATTTCTTTATCGAATAAGTCGTCGTCATCTGTGTAGTTGGCGATGCCTGAGGTGTGGGTTAATAAGTTTTCGATTGTGACGAGGTTGCCCTCTGTTGGGAAGTTTGCAACATACTTATGAATATCATCGGTAACCGCTAGCTTACCTTGCTCTTGCAGCATCATAATTGCAGCTGCAGTAAATTGTTTTGAAATAGAACCTAAACGCAAAACGCTTTGCTCATTAAGTGCAATGTTATGTTCAAGGTTGGCAAGCCCGCGCGCTCCTTTAAAAAGTACTTTGTCATTTTTACTTATAATTACCGATACCCCAGGCTCGTTTTCAGCAAGGTTCTCGTTAAGAATTTCCTGATATTGCGAGGCTGTCGGGTTGGCTTTTACAAGGCTGGGTGTTAATAGCGAGAGGGCTAACAAACAGCTAGCGTAAAATGGCTTAATCATATTCATCCTTTTTAGTTTTTATACCAAACCTCTAGATAGGCTTAGCGATCCTTGTGTTTTATAGTGAGTTAATATTGCACAGCTAAAAAGTAAACACAATTATCGGATTTTATAGGGGCTCAGTAATAGGTAGAATCGCTGCGTTTATTGGTTTTTATTATATTTTTACAAGGAAGTTGTTGATATGCCTGATGTAACGGATCTATTTTATATTGCCATAATGGCCTTTTATTTATTGCGCTCAAATGATGGAAGTAAGTTAATTATAACTACGATCGTTTTAGCTGCTATTCCTCTATTTACGAGCGATTATTGGCAGTGGTTACAATTAAGTGGGCTGTTAAGTGTCATTATTTTAATTATAGAAAAAGAGAAAGCAGGGGCTACCGCAGGCGGTGCAATTGCGGTGTTAGTCGCTCTATTTATTGGGGCTTTTATTGTAAGTATAATTATTAATGCTGCATGGACATTTACGAGTAATTTTAAGCTTTCTACTTTTGAAGTTAAAGCTCCCTTAAGTTACGGATGGTCTACTCATATTATTTGGTTGTATTGTCTTACTTTTGTTATACCGCTATTTGCCATTTTACGCGGTATTAAAAAGCCCGTAGCATTCTTTGGCACTAATTTAACCGCACTCGCTTTAGCTGTATTACCACACTATTGCGGCTCATTTATTTATGGGCTTATGCTAAGCGTAGCTATTATTGCTTCTCTTTATTTAGTCGCTTTCGTGTTTAAAACAGATTCTGAACAACGCTTTATGTTTACGTATATGGGTATGAGTGGACTACTAACAAGCTGTATAGTTAAAGGTGTAATGGTGGCCTATTTTTAAACTTCAGCTGTTTATTTTATCCATATTAAAACCAATCTGCTGCAACTTGTAGTGGGGTAGGGTCGCTTTTTTCAGATACCCAAAATACTAAGGCTTGCTTTGTTGGCGATATTTTTTTAGCGCGAGGCAGGTTTAAGTCAGTTAATGATAATTGTTGCTTAGTTTGCATGTCACTTTGCTCGTAGCCAATAACAACAAAGTCGTGTTTTAACTTATGGCCTGCGTTTTCGCCGCTGTGTATTTGTGTTTCTATGTCAAAGCCTAACAGAGCTACATGGGCTATTAAGTTTTGGTTAGTATCATCTTTGGTATTAACAGTATCGTATTCGAGATTAATTTTACTATTGTTTATAGTCGCTTTTAAATTACCTAAATGAGGGGCTTTAGCTACAGGAATAGCTTGCTTATAAAACCAACCTTGCCACCCGCTGCCGTTAACCATAAATCCTGGGGTTGCTACAATCCTACTTTTACCGAGTGCTTTATAAGTACGTTGTCTTTTACTAAAAACAGCAGAGGCAAACGGGTCTTTCCATCCTAAATAATCCCAATAAGTAACATGAAAATTAATAGGGATTAAATCAGTCCATAGCTTTTCATCATCTGTAAACGTTGAAATCCAGCGCTCTGCTGGTGGGCAACTACTGCAACCTTGCGATGTGTAAAGCTCTAAAAAGGTAGTCGGATTAGCTGTACTGGAAATAGTTACTTGCTCAGCAGCTTGGCTTTGAAAGCAAAAAATTATTAACCCAACAAGTGAGATAAAAAATGGACGGGATAGTGCTTTAAAAGGCATGTTACTTCTCGCAAAGGTTGATATTGCATTCAGCCTAAATGATATTTACGAATGAAGTATCACGAAATACTCACAATTAAATCACGTTTTAACTGTATATTTTACTTGGTTAAAACTTAATTTGAACACTCGCTCAAGTTGTGTTTTAATCGTTGCTCAATTATTGAGGAACTTTACATGATTAAATTTTATTTTCACCATACTCCTAACCCAATGAAGGTTGCACTCTTTTTAGAAGAAACAGGCTTACCGTTTGAACTTGTTCCTCTTGATACTTTAAAAGGTGAGCAACATACACCTGAATTTAAAGCAATTAATCCAAATGCTAAAGCGCCAGCAATTGTTGATGGTGAAACTCGTGTGTTCGATTCGAATGCTATTTTAATGTACCTTTCTGAAAAATATGGAAAGCTAGAAGGCAAGGGCGATGACCGTGCTGAAATGCTGTCGTGGTTAATGTTTATTGCATCTGGTTTGGGTCCGTATTCAGGGCAAAGTGTACACTTTAGACACATGGCGCCAGAAGGGCTTGATTATGCGGTTAATCGTTATTTACGTGAAGCGCAGCGCCATTACGAAGTACTTGATACGCATCTTGAGGGCCGCGACTTTATTGTGGGTGATACGTATACCATTGCTGATGTATCTGCATGGGGCTGGATTGATAAAGCACCGGTTGTATTAGGTGAAGAGGGCTTAGCACCGTATCCAAATCTTAAGCGTTGGTTTGAAAGCATTGATAGGCGCCCAGCGGTTGCACGTGCACGCGTAATAGGTACTGATGTAGCATTTAAAAAAGAGTTTGATGAAGACGCTAAAAAAGCATTTTTCCCTTCAAATTACCCTAAAGTATAAAAAGTACTTAATACAATAAGCAGATCAGCTAGCTGATCTGCTGTTTAGTATTTTATGGCTGTGTGAGCGCTTCTTTATTTTCGTCTGACTCAAACAAGCTAACCTCTTGTGTGTGCTGGCTTACGCTATTTCTTTTTAGGGCGATGTATAGGTCTGAGTGAATGTATATACCCTCTGTTCCTGACTTCATTCCTGCAATATCAAACCATGAGAGCAGCTGGCGTTTTCTGCCTGCAAGTTCAAGCCTTATATCGCGCTTTTTAAATATGACGTCGAGATCGGCAAGCATGGCCATTACACTTAAATCTAAGTGAGTAAAGCAGGGCACAGCGTCAATTATTACACATTGTGTGTCGTCTTTTTGTCTTGCGTATTGCTCAAGTAATCTGCGTTTAAAGTAGCTGGCATTAAAGTAAGTTAAAGGTGAATTAAAGCGGTAAATAAACACGCCTTGCACCGCTTTTGCTTTATCTGTGGCGTCTAAACTTCTTACTACACCGTTAACATCTACGCCGAGTATATTGTCGGTTGGGCGCATAACAGTGCGAATAAATTGAAATAACCCCAGTAATACAGCAAGTGTGATCCCTGGTATAACGCCAATAAATAACACCGCAAGTAAGGTGGCTGAGGCAAGATAAAATGCCTGTTTATCTTTTCGTTTTAATTGCCAAACCGCTTTTAAATCGAGTAAATGAACAGAGGCAATAATGAGCACAACACCTAGCGCTGCGCTTGGAATAAATTCAAGTGGGGCTGTTAAAAATACGGCTATGAGCGCAATAATGGCCGCTGCTATTATTGATACTAACTGCGTTTTACCACCTGTTGCATCGTTAACAGCGGTGCGTGAGTCGGCGCCACTGACTGCAAAACCTTGCGAAAGAGCTGACGCTATATTGGCAATACCTAACGCTCTAAATTCTTTATCGGCGTCTATGTCGTAGCCATTTTTAGCAGCAAAGCTGCGGGCAGTTAGCATCATACTAACAAAGCTCACGATGGCTAAGTTAAGTGCGGGGACCACTAACTCACGAATAATCCCTAAATCAAAAACAGGGGTGTTAAAAACGGGAAGTCCGCCAGTTACGGTGCCAATGGTTTTTATATCAAGCTGTTTTAAATCAAAAATCCACACCAAAAGCGCACCAAAAGCTATGGCGAACATAGATGCAGGCCACGTGGGTTTTACGCGTTTCATCACAAAATAAACCGCCAGTGTAAACAAAGCCATTAATAAGGTGGGGACATGTGTTTGCGCTAGGTATGTGGGCACACCACCTAAGCGTTCAAGTAGGTAGCGTTCGTCAAAGGTAAAGCCAAATACTTTGGAAAATTGACCAACAATAATAGTAATGGCTACGCCATTTAATAAGCCCATTAAAATAGGTTTAGATAAAAAGTCGGCTAATACACCTAGCTTAAATTTACTGGCTATAAAGCACCAAAAGCCGGTCATAGCGGTCATGGTGACAACAAGTTGCCAATGTTTAAAACTGTCACCTGCAGCAAGAGGTGTTACTACTGCTGCAATAACGGCGCAGGTAGCAGCATCAGGGCCTACTATTAACTGTTTTGAAGTGCCAAAAAGTGCATATAACATCATTGGCAATATGCAAGAATATAACCCTACGGCAGCATTAACACCGGTTAGCTGTGCGTAAGCAATGGCAACAGGTAAAGCTACGGCAGCTACCGATAGCGCTGCTCTTACATCATCAGCAAACCATTGTCGCTCATAGTGCAGCAATGTATCTAAACCCGGCATAAAATTATATAAACGCGACAGCACTTCAACTTTTCCTGTTAATAGTAATAACGCTTTGATAGTAAATTTAATATTCAAATAAGTATAGCTAGAGGAGAGTATTTTTACGTAATACCTACTGTATTGAATTAGTTATTTACTATAGCGATGGAGGGTTATTTAACTCGGTAGAATAATCATGTTTTTAATAAGGTTGTATAATATAAAGCCACTTTTTTATAGACGTAAAAAAGCCTGCATAAAGCAGGCTTTAGTTTCCAGGGAAAATTAAAATTTAGCGCGAATACCAAAGCTGTAACGACGATCCGCTTCAGTGTACTTCCAAGCACCACCTAGTTCAGATAGGTAGATTGAAGGCTCACCCGTTAAGTTAGTCGCATTACCTACTAGCGTAATATTTTCGTTAATATCCCAGCTTGCAGAGAAATCTAACTGGCCTCTGTCGTCACGGTAGTTATTACCGTAAACAGTGCCTTCTGCTGAAATACTGCCATCTGAGTTAATATTTTCTACGCGTTTTTCGTTTTCAGTATCTAAGAAACTGTCACGGTAGTTATAAGCGATACGAGTAGAGAACCCTTCGTATTCCCAAAATACTTGTAAGTTATATGTATTTTTAGAAATATCTAATAGTGGGTTGCCGTTTGGTTGTTCGCTGTCTGCATACGTGTAGTTTGCATTAACACCTAAGCCAGAAAATGCACCAGGTAAGCTTGTAAAGAACTGTTGGTAACCCACTTCAAAACCTTGTACTGAGCCGTTTTCACCATTTACATTTTTAACTGTATCGATACCCGTTAGTCCTGCGTCACGCAGACCTGCAACATGGTTAAAGCCATCTACATCTACAGGGAAATCAGTTGCGTCAGAGTATACTAGGTTGTCTTGTGAAACACCTGCAACGTCAAGCTGACATACTTGGTTCCACTGCGTTACGTTTTGACCAGTTGAAGTGCTTGAAGAAGCCTGACAGCTGCTTTCGTTACTTAAGAAAGACTCAACATCTTTATAAAATACAGCGAAAGATAGTACGTTACCTTCATCAAAGTAATGCTCTACTGATAAGTCGTACTGCGTTGCACGGTATGGTTCTAAATCAATAGATCCTTGCGTTGCACCCGTAATATCGTTATTAACGTCAAATGCAGGGCTTAGCTCGCTAAAGTCAGCGCGGCGCATAACTTTTGCAGCAGCAAAGCGGAATAATGTTTCGTCTGAGTAGTTATACGTAACGTTTAAGCTTGGTAAAAAGTCGCTGTAGTCATTGTCGCCAGTTACTTTTTCGCCATTAAGAAATACGCTTGATTCTAAATCTGTAGTCACATAACGACCACCCACAATCGCAGTGATGTTATCAAAGTCTAAGTACGCTGATATATACACAGCTGCTGTATCTTCAACTACGTTACGGTATGCGCTTTCTTGGAACTCTTGGTTATCTGAAAGACTCCCCGTTGACGCTAGGTTAGTACCTGCAAGTAACTGCTGAAGTTGAGCGTAAGTATTTGCAGGGTTAGATAAACCGTTGTAGCTTAAAAACGTTAGTAGGTCGTTTTGACCAGAATTACCTAATTGGTCAAAAGAGTTGTCGTGGCTAACTGTTGTGAAGCTATTTGAAAAAGCAGCGTTGTAGTCATCAACCCATAAAGTAGCTAATGAACCATCTGAGTCGTTAAATGCATTTTTGTAAATGTCTTTAATTTCTACTTTGTATTGCTCATATTCGTAATCGCGGTTAGTAACACGTACACCTGCTTTTACTTTAGACACCCAGCTTAAGCTGCTGAGAGGTTCAAACATTTCAACATCAAAACGAATAGCTGTTTCGTCATTGTCTGTTCTTCTATCTTCACTTTTAAACGTACGAAGTGCTAAGTTTTGTGGGTCAGTAAATGCATTAGGATCTGAATGAATGATGCTTGGTAATTTATTACCGTCTTGAGAAAATGCACCATCATATAAATGATTTGTTAGCTGAGTTCCGCCACTTGCTTCAAATGTTGATTTTTCGATTGGGCGAAGTGTAAATTCAGAATCAGGTCTTACGCTTTCTGATGATGCTACTGCAATTTCGCCAGAGATTTTTATACTGTCAGTAAGGTTCCACTCTGCACCAAGTGCATTTGAAAACGAGTCAGTTTCACGAAAGTCACTGTATGTTTTAGGGATACCAAATTCGTTTGTTAGCGTGTAATTATTTACGCCGTTAGCATCTTGAGTTGTATTTGCATCTGTTGATAGTGAACCTGCAACACCTAATATAGAGTTACCACTTTGCTCACCAGAGCGTTTAGTGCCACTTAAATCAAGATACACCATGCCATTACCAGATTGCGGTGCCCACTGAAGTGATAAATTTACAGCAGTACGTTTACGTTGTTCTACATATTGCTCAACACTGTGCTCGTCTCGTACGATAGCGTTGCCACTTGGTGTATTACCTTCTTGGCCATTAATATCAATGTCTTGAGGTTTAACACGGCTAGACGTTTCATCTTGACGAATTTCACGATCTTGATACGAAAACATAGCAATGGCACCAAAGGTACCCATTTCGTCAAAGTCCCAGTTGTTACCAAGTGAACCACTAAAAATAGGTGCTACTTTTTCTGTTTTATCTGCATATTCACCATCTAATGAAACTGCGCCAGTTAGTTTATCTAACTCTAATGGGCGAACTGTTTTTAAGCTAACTGTTCCGCCTAATGCACCTTCAATCATATCGGCAGTAGGAGATTTAACTACTTCTACTGTTTTTAAGAAACTTGATGGGTAATCTTGTAAGCTAATACCGTCACGAGAGTCGCCAATAGTAGAGCGACCGTTTAATTCAACACGGTTTTGAGGTAAGCCACGAATCGAAACACTGTCACCCACACCAAAATCGGTATTAATAGATACACCAGTAATACGTTGCAGTGCTTCTGCAATATTATTATCAGGTAACTTACCAATGTCTTCAGCAACAATCGCATCTACAATACGTCCGTCAGTACGCTTAAGCATAGCGGCGGCTTTCATACTACCTAGCATGCCTTTTACTTCAATAACTTCAATATCTGCAGCTGCCGTTTCTGAAGCTGCCGGAGCCTCTTGCGCTGCAATAGTAGAAGAAGCCATTAATAAAAGGGCTGCTGCACTGATTGTTGTAGAGCTACTTCTTTTATGTTTATTAATTAATGTTGAAGTAATTTGATTGAGTTTCATGTATCTCTCCCGTTTGGGTACGACTTACGTCATTGTGTGTGTTGTTACTTGGTTTGGTTAACCAATTTAACTGCTGTTTCCCTGTATCGTGTCATACAGGTGGTATGGTTGAAATTAGTCCAATTCAGCTTTTATTACAACCTTTGTTTACCAAAAATTCACAAGATGTATTACAAAATGTTCTTTTATTTTGCTTATATTTAATAAATTTAATAGCTTATGATGTGTTTTTATTTTTTATATTTTGAATGAATTTTATTGAAGTATGTTTACCAAAGACGTTTTTTTATATTATTTGTACTATTAAATACACTTTTTAGTGCTGTTTTTAAATTTTATGCCGTACTTTTATACGTATTTAGTTTGTTTTTTAAGTGATGTTAAAATAATGAGATGTTCATTAAAGGTTGGGTATGGCTTATAAATTTGCGAAATAGTAAGGAGTATAAAATCATTAAATTTTATTTTGGTTATTTGTTTTGGTAATACCAATTTTTTATTGTTTTTATATGGGTTTTGTATTAGAGCTTACTGATACATATCTATATATGATTATAAATAGAGTGGTTTTCACGCAAAAAAAAGCCCAGCATATTAATGCTGGGCTTTCTTAGATTAAATATATTAGCTTTTTAGTTCGCCTGTAGATGATTCTAAATGGGCGCGGATAAACCACTGAAATTGCTCTAGATCGGCTAATTGGCTGGTGATCATATCTTCAGACACCGGATCTAATTCAGAAAGAGTGGTAATTGCTTTGCGGTGATCGCCATTAACGCCGTTGTATACTTTATCAAGTGCGGCTAAATGCTCGGTTACTAACCCTTTACCTACTGAGTATTCGCTCCATGTACGACGATCTACAATTGATTTAGGCGTACCAACGGGCACTCCACCAAGAGTCGCAATTCGCTCTGCAATTGTATCTGTCATTTCGCGCACAATGTCTACTTGTGGGTCTATCATTTCGTGTACGCCAATAAAGTTAGGTCCTACTACATTCCAGTGAATATGCTTTAAAGTAAGCTGTAAATCTATCAATGCAACCATGCGGTTATCTAGCGTAGCTATTGTTTTTTGAGCTGATTCGTCACTCATACCTGGCGCGGTAAATTTAGTTGTTTTGTTTGATTCGTTATTGTTACTCATAATTTCTCCTACATTAAGTAATGTGTTGCTCATATAATATGTTGCGTTATGAGCATGACTTAAACTTAATGAAGCAACTGTTATGCCGTAAGTTGATTGTTTTTAAAAGTCGTTTAAAAACATGGGGTTGTGTTTTTATTTAAGATTTTAGAGGCTGGAGGGGTGATTGAATTTTTGAAAAGCCTGCATACATTTGTAAAATCTGCAGACTTTAATTTAATAACGCTTAAGTGTATTTAAACTTTGGCTATATATTCGTGCGCTTTTAAAACATCGAGCGGCACTATTTCTAATGATTTTTTATTTGTAGCTTCAAGTACCACTGGTGGCGCAACGTTTGCTGCAATAGCATGAAGCCATCTTAGCGCACACAAGCACCATTTATCACCGGCTTTTAAACCTTCAAAATCGTAAAGAGGGTTTGGGCTTATTAAGTCGTTACCTTGTGATTTTGAAAATTGTAAAAACTCGTCAGTCATAATTGCACACACACTGTGATTGCCAAGATCTGATTCTGGTACATAACAAAATCCTTCACGTGTGTAGCCACCATTACCGCAACATAGTTTTAAACGTGTGCCAAGTACATTAAATTGATTCGCCATGAAATACCTTAGTTTGTGGTGTTTAATAAATTTACTCTATCAGGAGTAACTCGCTTGAGATAGCTATAAAACTTAAAAGAGGGAAGGGGGTCTACACAAACTTAAGCCCGCAGCAAAATTGCGGGCTTAGTATTATTTATTTAATACGCAGTGCCATACAATCGCTATGGCCGTTTATGATCATGCTTTTATCAACACGTACGCCACCACCAGAGTATTTTCCGGCGGCTGTAAAACTACATATTTGTACAAAGTAGTCATCTACTTTAGGCAGTGCAAATAGTTGTTGGTATATTTGGTCTTGCTCGGCAAAGTGCCCCATTGTTTTTTCTATAACTTGCTGCTGTTCATCAACAAGTTGAATATTAGCACCACAACGTCCTACTATTGGTTTAACTACATAACCGGTTTGTAATAACTCGTCGTTAAGCTCAAACGCGGTATTAAGTAAATATTTATGATTAGGGAATAAACTCCACAGTATTGGTAAAATAGCCTTGTTACTTGGGATCAATGTCCACAGCGGTTCAAATACCATGACATTTTTACGCAGTAATACATCGACTAAGCGTGGCGTTTCACCAATTTTGAATTGTGGTTCAAAGTTATCACCTAATGATTGGTCTGCTTCGCATTCTTCACGAATTTGATCAAGTGCGGTTTCCCACGACCAGGTTTTCCATACGTAACTCAGTTGTGCGCCATCTGCATCTACTATGTTGCCTGATTCATTCCAGCGAAGTGTGCTTAAGCCAATTACTAACTTACACTCAAAGCCCGCGGCTTCAATAGCTTCTTTCATAAATAATGCGTGGTAATGCTCTTCTGGTTCATCATCTTGCAGAATATGAACAAGACCTTTTACTTCACTTTTACGCCATGCTTTTACGAGATCTTTAAATAAATTTTGGCCTGCATCTACACCTGTTTTAACACCAAAGTGTTTTGCCCATTTACCCTGAACTTTGCCGCTCTCCATATAACACGATGCCGAATCGCAATTGTATTCGTAAACTTTTAAACCTGCTGCTGTTAAAGCAAAGTCAAACCGACTGGTAATTAATTGGTTTAAGCGGTTATCCCACGATTGGCGAATTTTATTAATCACAACATCGGGTAAATTAAACTTTTTTAATAACTCAGGGTGCTGCAGTACATAGTCGGTTGCATGCATAAATAAGCCATGCAGCTCATTTGTTGCATGCTCAATGCTTTGCTGCGCCGTTTGAGATATCGCAAAGTAATTATGTTGATTCGCAGCTACTGATGTAAGTTTATGGCCTTGCATCATTTCTACGTAGGCAGCTTCATCGTCATTCGCAATATTTAACCATGACTTGTTTGCTTGGCCTGTATCTACTGCTTTATGGGCTTCTATAATAAATAAATCAGTGTTTAGCTCAGACGTTGGCTCAGCATATTCTGTTTCATCAGTTTGTGTCATCCAGCCTAAAATAGTGGCGTCGCTGTAAGAGCACTCAATCCAATAGTCGCCATCTTTAGTTACTTTTGCTTTTAGTTCACGGCACCAGCTTTGATCTTTTGGCCATATTTGATGTCCTACATTTTGCTCAGCAAGGCGTATTTTATCTTCGTGCACTTCAACAACGACAGCAACATGGCCTGTTTCTTCAAACTCGCCGCCTTCTTCCCATATAAGTAAGCTACCTACTTGAGGATGATGTTTTGCACCATTTTTAAACGCGTTTAGTGGCAATCTGTTTTGGCTATTTACATCGCGCACTGAACGCAGCTCAAAAATATCGTAAGCCATAGCAATATCATCAAAAATATAGCTATGGTTGAGATACATCCATCGACGTGCAAACTCAACGCATTGCCATTTATAGCCCATGTAAATGCCATCAAGGTAACTACGATAGGCGCTACGATTAGGATAAATGCTTTCGTCAGCCGTATCATAATCAGATGAGTACACAGCAACATTACCAGGTGCATAACCTAATAAGGTACCAAAATCACTAGCAGGAGCAGAAGATTTCATAAACAAAGATGTTCAAAATAAAGGTGTGATAATTTGCTGACTATATGAGCGAAACTGCGTTATAGCAAGATATAAAATATGTTTTTACGAAGGGGGATAAGTAAAAAATCACTCATTCATTAAAGAGTGAAAATACGGGAGAGTACTTTTACTAATAGTGTTAGGTTTGGTGCTTTTTTGGCTTGTAACTGGTTGAAATTTATTAATATTTTTGGCGTGATTATTACTGTTTAAATCTCAATTAAAAAATGGAGAAGCTATAGGTAACTTCTCCACTTTTATTATTCATATTTAGTGATTTTTATAATATGTAAAGCAGGTTAACGCGCTGCTAAATCATTTCAGCATCTATATGGCGTATTAGGTTTGATACCCAATTAACATATTGGCGGTGAATTTTTTTGCCGTTGTAGTTTAAGTTAATAGAGTCTTTATAGTTGATTGAGTATGCCGTTTTGTCATACGCAATATCGACAGTTAATTGGTGTGTGCGAATATCCAGTACACCTTTTATTTTACCTTCACTCATAGGCGTACACTTCCAACCAAGCTGAATACATGCCTTTAGAATACCTTTTTCTACGTCAGCTTCACTGTTGGTAATTGTTGATGTTTGTGGAATAGGGTTTTGTTCAAAGTCTCTTACTGCAACAGATGTTGAACAACCAGCAAGTACAGTAAGTGCTGCCGCTGTAAGTAAAATTGAGTACTTTTTCATAATAATCCTTTGTTTTAATTTCATCCAATTGTGTTGTCTCGCCAATATATGCGCGCTTAGGTGAGATTATCGGTAAATTTATAGATGAGTGCCAGTAGTAATTAGAAAATTAAGAGAGCTAACCGAGATTTATATCGGGCATTAACTTTATTTATGAACAAGTTAAAGTTGAATTATTTAAGCTGTAGACCAAGGGTTAAAGCAAAATTATGTGTTGAAAGATTTACGTGAGCGATGACATGTTTTGAGGGAACGCTCTTTCTTTATGTTTTAAATTACTCCTATAGTCGTACTTTAGTTAATTTTTTGTTAAACTATTGCGCTTAGTATGAATTGAAGTCAGTTAAAAGTTTTTAAAACAGGAAAAAAAATGGAAGATATAATAAACAACATTGATATTAATCAATATTTACCCGCTGCAATTACGTGGGCAACCAACATATTACTAGCGATTGCAATCTTACTTGCGGGCTTATGGCTGGCAGGCAAAGTACGCAATTTAATTATTGGCTTATGCCATAAATACACTCATCTTGATGATACGCTTTTTCGCTTTTTAGGCAGTATGGCTCGCTACATCATATTAGCGTTCGTTATTATTGCTGTGTTAAATCGCTTTGGTGTACAAACGGCCTCTATTATTGCTTTGCTAGGTGCTGCGGGACTTGCTATAGGCTTGGCGTTACAAGGTGCAATGTCGAACCTTGCCGCAGGCGTTATGCTACTTGTTTTCAGACCTTATAAAGTGAATGACTTTATTGAGGCCGCAGGGCGTTTTGGTAAAGTAACAGAAGTAGATATGTTTACTACTATTTTACAAACGTTCGATAACCAACAGGTTATTATTCCAAATAGTCAAATTTGGGGCGCGCAAATTATAAACCATTCACATCATCCAATTCGTGGTGTGGATATGCATTTTGGTGTTGCTTACGGTGAAGATACAACGGCTGTACGTAAAGTTATAGATGCCGTACTTGCAGCGCACCCACACATACTAAAAGATCCAGCTCCTTTTGTTGAAGTAGAAACTCTTAACAACAGCTCAGTAGACTTTTTAGTAAGACCTTTTTGTAAGGGCGAGCATTACTTCGATATTCTTTACACTGTGCCAGAGTTAATTAAAAAAGCACTAGATGAAAATAATATTGAAATACCTTTCCCACATCGTAAAGTTATTTTAGTTAACGAAAGCAAAGATTAACTAAATTTAAAACGATTTAAACCTAAGGGCACTTTTAAGTGCTCTTTTTTTGTGTGAAAAAGTTACATACCTGTGTAACCTTTTCTTTTATAAACCACTTCAAATACTACATTGTTATCTGTACAGCCCTTTTTTACTAGGTTGGATGGCTGGTCTTTATTTTGCATTTGCATAGTCGCTTTTAGCTTTAAAGCTCATAAAAACTATTGACCCATTAAATCAAACTGTATGAAGGACTAAACATGGCTGAATCATTTAAATACTCAGGTAATAAAGGGCATGGCGGTGAATTGCATCAAAAAGCGTCGGATGAACACCCTACCATGACCACCGCGCAGGGCTGCCCTGTAAGTGACGATCAAAACTCATTACGTGCAGGAAAGCGTGGCCCAGGATTATTAGAAGATCACATAATGCGCGAGAAGATCTTTCACTTTGATCACGAACGCATTCCTGAGCGAGTAGTGCATGCACGAGGTTACGGGGCACATGGGTACTTTGAAAATTACGACACGCTTGAAGATTTAACCTGTGCAGATATTTTTCAGCGAAAAGGTGAAAAAACCCCAGTATTTACTCGTTTCTCTACAGTTGCAGGTAATAAAGGGTCTCCAGATTTAGCACGTGATGTACGTGGTTTTGCGGTAAAATTTTATACCCAAGAAGGAAACTGGGATTTAGTGGGAAACAATATACCGGTTTTCTTTATTCAAGATGCGATGAAGTTTCCAGACTTAGTTCATTCAGCTAAAGCCGAGCCCGACCGAGGTTTTCCGCAAGCGCAAACAGCACATGATAACTTTTGGGATTTTGTGAGCTTATCGCCTGAGTCAATGCACATGGTTATGTGGGCAATGTCTGATAGAGCTATTCCGCGCTCTTTACGCTTTATGGAAGGTTTTGGTGTTCATACCTTTAAATTTATTAATGCCAAAGGTGAAGAGAAATTTGTTAAATTTCATTGGAAACCAAAAGGCGGCATGCAATCTGTAGTATGGAACGAAGCACTTAAGCTAAATGGTGCAGACCCTGATTTTCATCGCAGAGATATGTGGGAATCTATTGGTAATGGCGACTTCCCTGAGTGGGAGCTAGGTGTACAGGTGTTTGATCAGCAATTTGCTGATGAATTTGAATTTGATGTATTCGATGCCACTAAGCTTATACCTGAAGAGCAAGTACCAGTGCAAATTGTTGGCCGTATGGTGCTTGACCGTGTTGTAGACAACTTTTTTGCAGAAACAGAGCAAGTAGCATTTTGTACTCAAAACATTGTACCGGGGCTCGACTTTACACCCGACCCGCTACTGCAAGGTCGTAACTTTTCATACTTAGATACTCAAACTAAGCGTTTAGGTGGTCCTAACTTTACGCATATTCCGGTCAATGCGCCTAAATGTCCAATGCGTCATTTTCAGCAAGATGGCCACATGGCAATGCACAATCCAAAAGGGCGTGTTAATTATGAGCCAAACTCATGGAGCGGCGACGAAAACAACCCGCGCGAATGCCCAGTACATGGCTTTAAAAGCTCAAAGGAACCTGAAGTAAGCGGCGGTGATAAACTGCGTTATCGCTCAGAAACATTCAGCGATCATTACAGTCAAGCCCGTCAATTTTATTTAAGTCAAACAGAGGTAGAGCAGGCGCATATTCAATCTGCGTACGTGTTTGAGCTGTCTAAAGTTGAGCATTTACCAATACGAGAACGTTTGGTATCGCACTTGTTAAATATTGACGAAACCCTCTCAGATAAAGTTGCCGAAGGACTTGGCTTGCAAGAAATGCCAGACCCAGCTGAAGCTGCTATGCCAACACGTAAAGACTTACCTGTATCTGATGCGTTAAGTATTTTGAAAAATGCGCCCAACACCTTCAAAGGCCGTAAATTAGGTATTTTAGTAAGTGATGGCTTTAATGCAGACATCTTTGAATCGGTTACCAATGCACTTAAAAGTGAAGGCGCAAACTCTGAAATTATTGCCCCACAAGTTGGCGGTGCTAAATGCAGTAAAGGTAAGCACTTTAAAGCTGATCAGGTTATTAATGGTGGTCCATCGGTTTTATACGATGCGGTACTTGTACTCACCACTGAAGAGGGAGCCGAAAAACTAGCTGCTATTGCAGAAGCTAAAGACTTTGTAAGTGATGCGTATGCACATATGAAATACATTGGCTACACACAAGAGGCTAAGCCTTTATTTAAAGCCGCAGGGCTCGATGACAAAGCAGATGATGGTTGGATTGATTTAGAGGCACACTCTGCCGATAAATTTATAAATACATTACGTAATTTAAGATATTGGAAACGTTAGTAAGCTCAATAATTAAAAAACCACAGCATGTAATTGTTGTGGTTTTTTTAAGCTCACCTAGTTAAGGTATTAGTTCAAGCCAACAATAAAAAAATTGGATATATTATGAAGCTTAATGGGGCTTGTCACTGTGGCAAAGTGGTATTTACGGTCAACTCAAAACACCCTTATCCTTACAATTTATGTTACTGCTCTATATGCCGTAAAACCGCAGGGAGCGGCGGGTTTGTTATTAATTTGAACGCACAATACAGCACGCTTGAGGTTACAGGGCGTGAACACATAACTATTTATCATGCAAAAATAGGCGATAAAATCAGCCCTGCAGAGCGTCATTTTTGTAAGCATTGTAGTGCTAACTTGTGGTTATACGATGCACGTTGGCCTGAGCAAGTTCACCCCTTTGCTGGTGCAATAGATAGTGAGTTACCCATACCGCCAGAGCGCACTCATTTAATGCTTGGTAGTAAAGCAAATTGGGTAAATGCGCCCATTAATGAAGGTGACAAGCAATTTGAAGAATACCCTGATGAAAGTATTGCTGCTTGGCATAAGCGTTTAAACCTCGAAAAGTAACGCAATTTTTTGTATGAGCTAAGCTTAAATTTAGGGGCAATTAAACGCATATTTAGTTTATTAAATATTAAAAATCACCGCGTAAGTAAAGGAGAATATTATGGCAGTCCCAGCAATACCAAAAGGGTTTCATTCAGTTACACCATATTTAATTATGAATGACGCACAAAAAGCGATAGATTTTTATTGTGATGCATTTAGTGCTGAACACGTAATGCAAATGCCTTTACCTGATGGTGGAATAGCCCATGCAGAAATAATAATTGGTGATTCGCATATTATGCTTTCAGATAATGGTTCTGAAGAGCATTTAAAAAGCCCAAAAGAACTCGGTGGTACAGCGCTAAGCCTTATGCTTTATGTTGAAGATGTTGATACCGTATTTAAAAAAGCAATTGAGCTTGGTGCAACACTAATAAGACCCGTACATGATCAGTTTTATGGTGATAGGACCGGCACACTACAAGACCCATTTGGTCATATATGGATCATTGGTACACACAAAGAAGATGTTAGTGACGAAGAGTTAAATAATCGTATTGGGAATATAACAAATCAAGAGCAAGACGCATAACTAGCATGCTAATTAGATTTATGTACCTTCCTAATTACGTTGACGGCTTTAATGAAAGGCTTGTAGCTTTTGCTTCAACTCATCTAGGTTTTATCTTGTTATCGAAACCGTTTTCTGCCTAAACGTAGCTCACTTAGTAAAGCGAATTAGTATTAATTACTAGTTAAATTTTAGGCATAAAAAAACCTCAGCCAATAATTAGCTGAGGTTCAAAAAGTGGTACCAGCGGCCGGACTCGAACCGGCACTCCTTTCGGAAGGGGATTTTGAATCCCCCATGTCTACCAATTTCATCACGCTGGCATAATTTTTCTTTAATCTTTTAAGCATAAAAAGATAAAGAAAAACCACTTAAAATAAAAAGGATACTTATATACCTCTTATTCTGTATCCGCATTATACAAACAAAAGAGGGGGCGGCAAGCCTTTTCTTTTATTTGTATAAACAACTGGTTGATAATTAATCGTTTATAGCAAGGAGACTCCATCGGTAAATTTTTTAAGTCTTTTTGGACTGATATATAAAGCGAATATTTTGGGTTATGAGTGCTATTAAATTGTTATGCGATTGAATAAATAAGCAATTGAACTATTGATAATAGTTAATCGTATTACAAAAATTATTCCTGCTTTATTCCGATGTTGCGCTTAATTCAGGTATTATTTGCGCAACAAGGTTTTTAAGACATTATATATGACCCAATTAAGTGCCAAACAGAACATTCAAGCGATTGTTAAAGCAATTAAGGCAGAGGAAGCATTACTTCGTCAAAAGCATCCATTACTTGCACATCAAAATACCTTAGGGTTAATCATTTTATTGCTGTCGCTGAGTGCTCTTATTGGCGTTGGTGTTCTATATTATTTAGCCATAATACCTGCTTGGGTATGCATAGTACTTGCGGCTATTGCTGCGTCTATTTCCCATGAGTTAGAACACGATCTTATACATAAACAATACTTTAGTAACCAGCCGTTCATGCATAATTTTATGATGCTAACAGTATGGTTAATGCGGCCAAATACTATTAGCCCGTGGTACCGACGTAAAATGCATTTACACCATCACAAAACCTCAGGCACACAACAAGACTTAGAAGAGCGCTTGGTGGGCAATGGTATTAAAAATCCATTTATGCGTGCGCTAGTTATTATGGATGGGTTATTAGGGTTAGTTATTTCTACTAAACGTTTTAGAAAAGAAATTAATGGCTTTAGTTTTTCGAGTGTTTTTAATGCGGGGTTTCCGGTAGCGACTGCTTATTTTGCTGTTTTATATAGTGTTATTGTGTTTCATATCGTGGATTTATTTATACCACTTTCGCTAAATTCACCTAGCTGGGTACTAAGCACAATGAACGTGTTTGAATTTTTAATGGTCGTGCTTATTGTGCCTAATATTATTCGCTCAAGCTCGCTTAATTTTGTTACCTCAAGCATGCATTACTATGGCGGCGTTAATAATATGCTTGAACAAACACATGTACTAACGAGTCGTTTATTTATGCCGTTTCACTTGTTTTGTTTTAACTTTGGTAAAACGCATACCATCCATCATTTTGTGCCAAATCAGCCGTTTTATTTACGTCAAATGCTAAGTGAAAAAATACTTAAAGTAATGGCGCAACACAACGTGCGCTTTAACGATTTTGACAGCATAAAAAATGCTAACGCATTTAAATAATTACCCCCAACATAAGGGGAGGTTCTACATTGCTATTCTTATTTTATGATCTAAACACATATAAAAAATAATTTAGACGCACCACGTTACGCTATTAACTTAACGTGGTATTGCTGTTTTATTTAAAACATCGGATCATGTTTGTAGCACTTGCTCAACGTTGAAAATCACTCTCAAAAATTAAAAATCTAACCGAATATACAAATGAACCGGCGAGCAATTTTTTATATTTTAAAAATAATGAATCGATACTGCCGGTCTTATATCTCGATTCAATCTTCATAAGCATTAAGGATTTAAATAATGGAAATTACTGGAAGCTGTTACTGTGGTGAAATTAAATACCAAGCAAAGTCTCAAAATAACAATGCACTTGTTTGCCATTGTAGCGATTGCCAACGTATGTCGAGCGGCCCATTTAGAGCCGTTATAATTGCAGAGCCAAATTCGGTAGTATTTACCCAAGGTGAGCCAAAAGAGTTTGTTAAAACAGCGCAAAGCGGTAACAAGCGTGCGCAAGGTTTTTGCGGCACATGTGGTACAACACTTTATGCAACTAACGAAGCTAAAACTGACCGTGTATATGGCTTGCGTATTGGTGCGGTTGATCAGCGTGAACAGTTTACGCCAACAGCACAAATTTGGGCTAAATCAACATTGAGCTGGTTGAGCGGCTTACACGAAGTACCTGCGTTTGATACAACCCCACAAAATTAGTAATACTGATCAAAAATCACTTTTTTAGTAAGCGGTTTGAAATTTATTTTACCAAATGACTGTCTACTTATAAGTCAGTCATTTGGAGAATAACATGTGTAGTTCACCTAAAAGCAGCCGAGCAGTAAAAAAAACAGCCATTAGTTTTAATGATGAGCTTACTCAAGAATAGCGCCTACGTTTTGCTGCAAAAGCTAATTTAGCACAAGAGCGCCGCGCACAGCGCGAAGCAACTAATAAACGCTACGAGCAAAAGCATACTAGCGGTAAGCCTGCATCTGGTTTTTTTTCGTGGTTACAACAGCTAGTTAACTGATTTAGCTAACGTGGTGTTTTTACCACTACCTAAGCCACATAGCGCGCATAATACGCCTGCAATAGCACATAGCCATAATGGCGCAGCCCAACTTCCCGTAGTCGTATGTAATGCACCCGCAAGCATTGGCCCTACAGCGGCGAGTAAATAACCTACACTTTGCGACATACCCGAAAGCGATGCTGCTTGTTGTGAATCATCGGTTCGTAAACTAATAAACGACAGCCCCAATATAAAACATGCTCCAGAGCAAAAACCCAGCATTAAGGTCCACACAAAGGCAAAATTTGGCATGTAAAGTAAACCTAATGCACTTAACGCACTGAGCATGGCTAAAATAAAGCTAAGCACGCTTTGATCTTTTAATTTTGCCAATAGCGGGATTAATATTAAACCCGGTAATGCAGTCGCAATTTGAAAAGCCCCATGATAAGCACCCGCTTGCGTAGCACTTTGGCCAGTTTCGGTTAATATACTGGGCAACCACGTAATAATTATATAATTTAAAAAAGAGTTTAAACCCAACAGCAGGGTAATTTGCCACGCTAGTACATAACGCCATACACTTTTTGAAGTATCAGCGTGCTGAGCAATACTGGCAGGTTTTGTGTGTTTACTTAATTGCGACGTCCATACAATAATACTCGCCAGTGTAATTAGGGCTGATGAGCCCAGCGCAAGTTGCCAGCCCAAACCGTTTAACTGACTCAGCGGAAATACTAAGGTAGAAAATCCGCCCGATACAACGCCCATAGTAAGCACGTAAGCCGAGGTCATTAATGCAATTTTTCCTGGGAAGTCGCGTTTAATTAAGCTTGGTAATAATACGTTTGCTATAGCAATACCCACACCAATAATAGCGGTACCTATAAACAACATAACTGAGGTATTTATTACTCTTGCTGCAACCCCTGTAAGTATTAATAGCAAAGCCACAAACAAAGTGCGCTCCAGCCCTTGCTTTTTAGCAAGGGTTGCCGCCATTGGCGATACAACCGCAAAGGCAATGAGTGGCAATGTTGTTAAAAATCCTGCTTGTGATGCGCTAAGCCCAAAGTGATTAATAATTTGTTCAAGCACAGGTGCAATACCTGTAAATGTGGCGCGTAAGTTTGCAGCTATAAGCAATATGCCAAGTACTAGCAATATGCCAGCAAAGCGTGATTTAGGTGTGTTATTTAACAAAAGAGAAGGCCATTAAAGTTGAGTTGTTACTAATGCATAATGGGCGCTAGTATAAAGGCTTAGTAAAAACTATAATTTAGAGATAATGACATTAAATAACTAAAAACAGACAAAACTATGTTTGATGCAATTGGCTGGGACGACATTAAAAACTTTGAAACAATGACGCAGCCCATAATAGCCAAAATAGAGCACGCCCATGCAAGTCACGAAATCCCTCTGCATACTCATCCAAAAGGGCAATTAATTTTAGCGCTGCATGGTTATGTAACATGTGAAGTGTCGGCAAAAATGTGGATGGTGCCTACGCACAGTGCAATTTGGATCCCTGCAAAAAAGATTCACAGTAATAGGGCGTCTGATAACGCAAAGCTTTGTCATTTATTTATTGATAGTAGTAAAAACGGTATGCCACTAAATACCTGTACGTTAGCCATTACGCCACTGGTTAAAGAGCTAATGTGCGAACTAGCTGCTCATAATCAACACTATGCTTTAAATAATAAAACGGCACGTTTAGCGCAGGTATTATTTGATCAACTTATCGATATGCCAGTACAACCCCTGGACTTTGTTTTATCTAATAACGAGGTAATTCAAGCCATGAGCGATCAGCTTATAAACAAGCCAAATAATCGAAAAACACTGCCACAATGGGCCAAGCAATTTGCATTAACTGAGCGCACGTTAGCGCGGTTAATTAAAAAAGAAACCGGCATGACATTTGGAAAATGGCGTACACAATTACATATAATTACAGCCTTAAAGGCGCTTTCTGATAAGCAAAGTGTGCAGCAGGTGTCTGAGTTATTAGGGTACGAGTCGGTGAGTGCATTTATTACTATGTTTAAAAAGGTGATGGGTAAATCGCCCATGAAATACATGAGCGATTTAAATTAGCTTAGCCCTTAAATTAACGCATTACCATGTGTAAGTTGCCGAAAGCATGGCGTTACGAGGTTTGCCTGGAAAGTATCTGTCGCCAGTGAAGCTAGTGAAATCGGCGCGCTCTGCATACGCTTCGTCGGTTAAATTAATAATACGTGCAAGTACCTCAATATTACTCGTAACCTGCCACTGCGCGCGTAGGCTTAAAACATCATGCCCTTGGTATTTATTTAAATTTTCTGGGTCGGTGTAGTAGTTACCAACACGATGCCATTGTAGGGCAAATTGTGTATTGCTGAGTGCTTGCCATGTTAAATCAAGATTAGCAATATTGCGCGGCGCGGTGTCTATATCGTTGCCATTTATGTTTAAACCATTGAGTACTTGGTTGTTAGTATAAGTGTGCTTTGCGTGTGTGCCTGCAAAGTTAAGCGCAAGCGATTTAGTGAGCTGGTAATCAAGCTCAAGCTCAATACCACGATGACGAGAGCTGCCATTATTTACCGTAAAAAAGTCGCTATCGCGGTAAATCGTATTGTGTTTACTCATAGCGTAAACAGACACGCCATAACGTAGTTTTTCGTAAATCCCTTTAATACCTAGTTCTGCGTTATTGGCTATTTCGGCGCTTAAATTTGCAGTGGTTTGCTGGCGTTGTAATTGGTATAGCTCAGCGGCTTGTGGCGCTCTGTAAGCACGAGAAAAATTGGCATAAAGTGTGTTATTTGTATTGTACTGATAACTTACGCCAAGCTTTGGCGATAAATTACTAAAACTATTTTTTGTGCTTGCTGGGCGGCTATAACGGCAACCGCCAAAGCCGCATTCAGTACCATCGTCTTTTGTTCTGCCTGCAAGCATATTATTGGTGTAGTCGTACTGCATATGCTCGTAGCGAACACCTGCGGTAAATAACCATTTATGTAATTGCCAATCAACCGATGCAAAAGGCGCATACAGCGTGGCGTTTACATCGTAATCGTAATGCTTGCCTTGCGGTACGGTGGCCACTAAAAATGCAGAGCCCTGCGTTGGCTCGTTTTGACTTTGAGTAAAATCGGCTTGCGTGTATTCTCCATCAAGCCCCAGGTTTACTTTTACATTGCTTTGTAGGTTATGTTGATAAAGTGATTGCACGCCAAAGCCTGTTTGACTGTTTTTTTCAAGCGGTGTACCGGGTAAAAAGTGCTTAAAAAAGTCCATGCTTTGGTCACGAAAATAAACCGTAGTAGAGAGCACATCATCGTTATTTAATTGCCATGTTGCATTGCTCCACGCTCTAAACGCGCGTGCTTTTCTAAATGCGTCTGGGTCAAAGTTTTTTTGCGCGAGATCTTCGTTTTTATAGCTTTCAAAGCCTGTAATAAATCCCGCTGTTTGCTGATCGAGGTTTGTGTAAGTAAGCCCTGAAGTTAGTAGTAAATTATCATTTGAATAGCGATGGCGAATATTTACTTTTTGTTGATCTACGCTTTCGTCGTCGCGGTAACCGCTATCGTCGGTAATACTTACGTTAATGCCTATACCGCTGTTGCCGTAATCTTGCCCGGCACGTAATTTATAACGAGCATAACCGTACGAGCCGTAATCAATGCCAACTAAGCCGCCGCCTTGTGTGGTGTCGGGCGTTATTACATTAATAACACCGTGCACAGCGTTTGAGCCATAAAGTGCAGAGCCAGGGCCTTTTAATACTTCAATGCGCTGCGCCATTTCGCTGTGGGCTTCAAATAGCTCGTTTATGTTACAAAACCCAGCGGCTCTTAGTGGTATTCCATCCTCCAAAGTCAATATGCCACCACATGCTCCAGCGCCCGAAAGTACCGGCGAGCGAAGGGCGGGTAAATATTCTTGGCCGTTTCCGCGTTGAATATTAGCGCCTGCTACTCGTTGTAGTGCTTCCTCAATATGGGTAGGCGCTATGCTTTTTAGCTGCGCTTCACTTAGTGTACTTATTGAAAGAGGCAGTGGGGTAGATAGTGCTTCAACGCGCGATGCAGTGGTTGTTATGGTTTCTATTGAATCGTTATTTTGATTATTGGCAAGCGCAGTGTAGCTAAAGGGTAATAACAGCGGCAAAAAATAAGGTTTCATACATTCCTTGAAAGTAATCTATATTGCATTGCCTCTATAATATGCGGTTTTAATGTGTATTTAAACTTGTTGCGTTAAAGCGTACGTAGCCTGTAAACCCGATATGTAATTGATAAAACAAAACAAGCTGCAGCAGGAAACACCAAAGTAAGCACTTGGTAGTGCTTAAATAAAATAAAGCCGATTACACCACCTAATAAAAAGCCCGCAATAATAAGTAAAAACATAACGCCTTTACGCGTATCAAATTGCTCACCTTTAAGTGCTTTTCCCATCATTAAACCAAGGTCAGTAAAAATACCCGTTAGGTGTGTAGTACGAACAACTGCGCCACTGTAATTAGTCGCTAACGCGTTTTGTAAACCACATGCTGCTGATGCGAGCGTAATTGCATAAACATAAGATTGATCAAGTAGGTAGGCACTTGCTAACAGCAAAATACCTTCAATAAATAAGAGCGTGTCGTAATGGCGGCCGAGTTTTAATGAGCGCCCAGCAAGTAAAAAGCCAGAAAGTGCCGAGCCCAACATAAAGCTAATGAGTATGCTAAATAACAGCAAAGCGGCTGACGTGCTGCTCATTAGCTTAATACCCAACAAGGTAACAGAGCCTGACAAGTGCGAAATAGCTTGATGCTCAAATCCTAATAAGCCTACAGCGTTTACTATGCCCGCTATAAATGCCAGCGTAAACGCGCCATATTCAACCCATTTTGGTAGTTTTGTAAACATTATCTATCTCGTAATGTGGGGGAGTTACTATTTTTGTGTTTTAAATTGCTTTATTTGTTCATCAACTAATTTTGTATCCATTACGCCACGTTTAAAAGCAATATAAACGGGGAACGAATAGTCATTTAATTGCCGCGCATAAATATTTTTATATTTTTTTGAGTACCACAAACCGGCCTGATAGTTGGTTATTGCATATTGCACACGGTTTTTTTCTAGTAGCTCAAAAGTGGCTTCAGTAGAAAGTGAACGAAGTAAGTTATTTTCATTAATTGTGTATTTTGTAGCGATAATTTCGGGAAGAATAACACCGCGTAGCATAGCTATAGCGGCTTTTGATAAATCATCAGTAAGCAAATTATCTTCATTTAAAGTAAATAAACCATACTTAGTCGTATGCAAAGGCTCGCTAGTAAAATCTAAATATTCTGTACGCTCTTTATAGTTAGCCAATGAGAAATAGCAGTCGTAATAGCCCAGCTTCATCTCTTTTTTAACACGCGCCCAAGGTAAATGAACAACGTCAATCTTGAGGTTTAAGTTTTTTTCAATAAACTTTATGTAATCAATATCTAAACCTGTAAATGTATCGGCTTTTTCATCGTAAATAGTAAAAGGAGGGTAGTGCGTTGTAACGCAGCGCAAAGTTTTACTTGGCGCTGCAAGTAATAACGAGGGAAAAGTTAAAGCTAAAAACAGTAATGTTGCGCGCATAAATATAAATTCGATACCATTTAAATACATAATCTGAATGCTAATTATACAGTTACTGAGCTTAAATTGCATTGATCTAAGTATTTTTGCCTAGCGTATAAATTAAATTTTGTGAGAAACACCATGTTTAACCCAGAGCAGCAGTCACGTATTATCGAAATGGCGTGGGAAGATAGAACCCCTTATGAGGCAATAGAGCAGCTATACGGATTAAAATACCCGCAGCTGGTGGTATTTATGCGAGACAATGTTTCAAAAGGGAGTTTTAAAGTGTGGCGTAAGCGCCATGCAGGGCGTAAAACAAAACACTTAAAATTACGCGATCCCGCTATTATGCGCAGCCATTGTAAAACTCAATATAAACAACGTTAAACGAGGTGTGTGTTTCATACGATGTTCATCCATGTTTGTTAATCTTTAGCTATTAATTACGCTAGAGATTATTTATGAGAGCAGTAATACACACAGCACTAATAGCATTGAGTTTATGTTCAATAAGCGCAGACGCAAAACCGCATAAAGATAAACATGGTCATAAACACGGCCATAATAAGCATCATTCACATAAACATAACGACAATGACTACCTTTCTAAAAAAGAGGCAAAGCAGTTAATTCGCGCAGGTTGGACGCCACCAGGGCTAAGTAAAAGCTACCACCGAGGCGACTTTTTAGAGCGCGATTTATACAAACGAGGTAGAGTTATTGAACGCTCTAGAGATAATGGTACAGTAAGTATTGAAATAGACCGTACAGTTATCCATATGGTGCACGACACCCGAGAAATACTTTCAATTTTAAGTCGTTAAATTAACTTTATAAGGATATTAAAATGCTCATTACGCTGGCTATAATTATTGGCTTTTTTTTACTGGTTACCTTATTACCTATGTCGTACAGCCAACACTATTTAGTGCGTAGCTGTGATTTTGTGCGTTTACAGGTATTTTATATTGCCAGTTTTGTAGCTGTTACGTCGCTGTTTTTATTATGGAAAAACGGTGAAATAAGCTACGTATTTATAGCGTTAACCTCGTTACTTATAATGATTTTACAAGGCAAATGGATTTACCCGTATACGTGGCTTGCTAAAAAAGAAGTGCAAAGCGCACCAAAGCATATAGATCATAGTGTAAGGATTATGTCGGCAAATGTACTTATGTCGAATCATAAAAGTGAGCAGTTAATTAGCTTGGTTAACGAGCACCAACCCGACTTACTTATCACGCTTGAAAGCGATAGCTGGTGGGAAAATAAATTATCAGTCATTAAAAAACACTATCCGTATTTTATAGAATGCCCTAAAGACAATCGCTACGGCATGCACTTATACAGCAAATTTAAAATACTCGATGCCCAAATATGTGAGCTAATAGAAGAAGATATTCCTTCTATTCATATACTGTTTGAAAACGACGAAGGCCTTAAAATGCAAGGGCATTTTATTCACCCCGCACCGCCAAGCCCAACGGAGGAAGACTCATCGCGCCCACGCGACTCAGAGCTAATAATGGTGGCTAAAGCACTTAAAAACCCTACACGACCTACCATAGTTGCTGGTGACTTAAACGACGTAGCATGGTCGCGCAGCACGCGTTTATTTATGCAAATAAGCGGCTTGCTGGATCCTCGTAAAGGTCGCGGTTTTTATAATACCTTTCACGCAAGTTACTTTTTTATGCGCTGGCCGCTTGATCATTTATTTCACAGTGAAGGCTTTAAAGTAAAGCGTATTAAGCGCCTTGCTAAATATGGCTCTGATCACTTTGCACTACTCACTGAGCTTTCTTTTGAGAATGCCAATCAGGAATCTCTAGAAGATAAACCCGAAGAACTAAAGCATGAAGAAATCCAAGAGCTCGCTATGAGCAAGGCTGATAAGCGAAAAGTGCCAAGGTTTGACGAGGAATGATAGCTATTAGACAGTGTAGGTCGGATAAGCGAAACGCCATCCGACACAGTAAAATACCTTGCCAATTATAATCAATATTTTATGTTGTCGAGTGGCTGGAGAGTGCCAATTGCGGAGCTTCAAGGCGTAAACCTGAAACTCTGTTGGGTGGCGCCTTCGGCTTAACCAACCTACCTTTTGACGTAGGTCGGATAAGTGGCGAAGCCACGCCGTCCGACAAAATGATGAATTTACCAGAAACAGTCCAACTTACCACGTTAGAAGCCTATTAGCAGGAAGGAGCTGGTTAGTTAGTTAAAGTTAGCGACGTAGGAGCAAAACCAACTATTTTTTGTCCTACTGAATTAGCTTGTTATAGCGCATTTAAACTTTCATCTCAATTACTTGGGTTTTAATATCTTCATACTCTTCACAAATAATTACGGCTTCTATTACATGACAGCCTAAAGTTAAAGGAACAATCATATATTCATCATCAAATGATATTTCTCTGGTATGAAGCAGGCTATTTACTTTAATGGTCAATTTATTTTCATTTAATCTTGTCCACCAATTCTGATTTATTGGAGTAATATGTTGAATATTACCTCCTAAATGTTGTGCCATAGACAATGCGGAAAAATTATCATTCATACTTAAAGTTCTGTGAAGTGAATCTAAAGGATTTAGCCTCCTTAGAGCCTCTTCTTTTTTTTCTTGATAAAGTGCTCTCGCTTTATCTATAGGGTCAGGCGGAAACGGATTATTTGGCTCACTGAAGTCTCTGTCATTTTTATAAACTAAAACACTATCTGGAAAGGTTATATCTATATATAAGTTATTAGCTTTTGTCGATCCTACATTAACTACATCGATTATAAGAGGGGTAGAATAACCCTCTACCTTAAATTTTCTTTCTAATTCAGAATTATAGTTTTCTAGTTCTACTTCTGTTGGTAGCCAACTATTATATTGTTCTATATCAGAGCTTGATACAAACTCCCGCAAATGATTTTCAATATTATTACTACTCATGACTTCAGGCATAGATCGCCTATCAAACACATTAAAATTTTCATCTACTTTAGGGCAAGCTATCCCCCTGTGTCAGGATAGTTGTCGCCTCAATTAATTTACAAATAAACAGGGCGCGGTAAGTTAAAGTAAGTGAA